>JAJCXU010000594.1 GCA_029263275.1 Ilumatobacter sp. | reverse complement strand
CGACGCGGGGATCATCGCCGGGGGCATGATTCCGAAGATCGACAGTTGCACCCACGCGGTACGCAACGGCGTCAAGGGCGGGCACATCCTCGACGGCAGAGTCGCTCACGTTCTGCTGCTCGAGTTGTTCACCGACGACGGAATCGGAACCATGATCGAACAGGCAGGAGCACACTGATGAGCCACAATTTCGAAACGCCGGGTGCTGAGAGCTGCCCGTTCATGCCGGTCTTCGGCCCGCCCGCGATCATGTTCGAGCGGGGGAGTGGCACCGAGCTGTGGGACTCGAACGGCAAGCGCTACCTCGACTTCCTCGCCGGCATCGCCGTGGTTTCGCTGGGTCACAGTCACCCCGCCGTTGCCCAAGCAATCTGTGATCAGGCCACGCGACTCCTGCATGTGTCGAACTTCTTCGCCAATCCCGTGGCAACCGAAGCGGCGCTCAAGGTCAACCGCTTGTTGCACGACGCGACGGGCCACGACGGCCAAGTCTTCTTCACCAACTCCGGTGCCGAATCCAACGAGTGCGCGCTGAAACTCGCCCGCAAGCACGGAGGCCGAGGACGACACACCGTCGTCAGCGCCCTGGGGAGCTTCCACGGCCGCACCCTGGCATCGCTCGCAGCCACCGGCCAGCCGACCAAGCACGAGCCGTTCTTCCCGATGCCTGAAGGCTTCAAGCACGTTGCCTGGGGCGACCTCGAAGCGATGCGCGCCGCAGTCGACGGGTCGGTTGCCGCGGTGCTCATCGAACCCGTGCAAGGCGAAGGCGGAGTCAACCCGGCCACGACCGAGTATCTGCAGGGCATTCGCGAGCTGTGCGACGAAACGGGTGCGTTGATGATGGTCGACGAGATCCAGACCGGTTTCGCCCGGACGGGCACCTGGTTCGGATTCGAGCATGCAGGCGTCAGCCCCGATGTGGTGACCTTGGCCAAGGCGATGGGCAACGGCATGCCGGTCGGTGCCTGCTGGGCACGAGCCGATGTGGCAGCGGTGTTCGAGCCGGGGGACCACGGGAGCACGTACTCCGGAACGGCCATCGCGACGGCGGCGGTCAACGCCACGATCGACGAGATGATGCGTATCGACGCACCGGCGCTTGCCGCGGCGACCGGGGCGAAGCTCGTTGCTGCATTACTCGAACTCGACGGCGTCGTAGGCGTCCGCGGTCATGGGCTCATGCTGGGTGTCGAACTTGCCGATGGAATCGATGCGCGAGTCGCCTATAGCGACTTGCTCGACGCAGGACTCATCGTGAACGCCGTGAACCCCACCACCATTCGCCTCATCCCGCCGCTGAACATCAGCGACGCCGAAGTCACGGAGGCCGTCGCGATGATCGGACGTGCGCTCGTCAAGCAGATCGAAGGTTCGCCATGACCCGTCACCTCATCGATGTCGCGGACTTCACGTCTGCTGAGGTCACCGCGATGCTCGACCTTGCCGAGGTGCCAGCCGAGGACTTGCCGCGGCCGCTCGCAGGTAAAGGCGCAGCGTTGATCTTCGAAAAGCCGTCGGCCAGGACTCGGCACTCGATGGAGATGGCAGTCGTGCAACTCGGCGGGCACCCCGTGTTCACCCGCGGCGAAGAAGTCGGCTTCGACGTCCGCGAGCCGGTGGAAGACGTCGCGCGAATCATGGAGGGCTTCCATTCCCTCATCGCGGCGCGCGTGTACGACCACTCGACCGTGACCCGGCTCGCCGATGTCTCGACGGTGCCGGTCGTCAACATGCTCAGCGACTATTCCCATCCGCTCCAGGCGTTCGCGGACGCGCTCACGATGCGTCAGCAATTGGGCGTTCTTGCGGGCAAGACGGTTGCGTACGTGGGCGACTACAACAACGTTGCTCGGTCGTTGGCCGAGATCTCGGCTCGACTCGGCATGCACATCCGCCTCGCCTGTCCCGTGGGTTTCGAGGCTGATGACGCTGAACTCGAGCGCATCCTGCTGCTCGGTGCCGCATCCGTGGTGCAAGGCAACCGGCCGATCGAGATGGTCGTCGGAGCGGATGCCGTGCACACCGATACGTGGGTATCGATGGGGGAGGAAGAGGAAGAGGACAAGGAAGCGAAGCGCCAGAAGTTCGAAGGCTTCACGGTCGACGACGACATGATGGATGCCGCTGGTGACGGCGCGATTTTCATGCACTGCCTACCGGCCTACCGCGGGTTCGAAGTCACGGCATCGGTCATCGACGGTCCTCGTTCGGTCGTCTTCCAGCAAGGCCACAACCGGATGCATGCTGCGCGCGGCGCACTTGCATTTCTGATGGGTGCCGACGTGCCAGGAGAACAGCAGTGACCAGCAAGGTGCAACGCCAGACCATGATCGTCCGACTCGTCGGCGACCACGAGGTCACAAGCCAACCTGACTTGATCGACCTGCTCGCAGCGGAGGGCATCGACGCGACGCAGGCCACGGTCTCACGCGACCTCGATGACATCGGTGCCGTCAAGGTCAGAGTCCCCGGAGGAAACACCGTGTACGCAATACCCGAGTTCGCCCCCGACCGAATCGCACCGGTCGACCAGCTGCGCCGTGTCATGGGCGAATGGGTCGCCGAGGTTGCCGTCTCCGGCAACATCGTCGTCTTGCGGACGCCGCCAGGATGCGCCCACGTGGTCGCCTCGGCGCTCGATCGCAGCCGACCCGACGGGCTGCTCGGCACCGTGGCTGGCGACGACACGCTGATGTGCATCTCGGTTACCGCCGACGGCACCGACCTCTGCAACGACTTGAAAGACTTCGCCGGACTCGACTGAGTCAACGGTGGACTGAAAGGCCTCCATGGATCTTGATGACAAGAACGAATTCGCGCGCGACAGCCACCTGCCTGAACAGGCCAAGACGCTGTGGCACGGCCGCTTCACCGGTGGCCCCTCGGAGTCGCTGCTGGCGTACACCGTCAGCCTTCCGTACGACCAGCGAATGTGGCGAGACGACATCGCTGGCTCCAAGGCCCATGTTCGAGGACTCGAACGTGTCGACCTGCTGACCGAGGACGAGCGCAATGACATTCTGCGTGCGCTCGACCAGGTCGCCGACGAGATGGACAGCGGCGGGTTCCACTTCGTCGACAGTGACGAAGACATCCACACCGCCATCGAACGTCGGGTCACCGAGATCGCCGGTCCGGCGGGTGGCAAGCTCCATACGGCGCGCAGCCGCAACGACCAGGTGGCCACGGCGCTCCGACTCTGGTGCAAGCGCGAGCTGAAAGACGTCGCCATCCGGCTCATCGAGATGCAGGAGGCACTGCTCGACCAGGCGCTCGAGGCTGGCGACGCCTACTTGCCCGGGTATACACACCTCCAACGCGCCCAGCCGGTGCTGCTCTCGCACCACCTGATGGCCCACGGGTGGGCACTCGGGCGAGACGTCAGCCGCCTCATCGACACCCTGCACCGCCTCGACGTGTCGCCACTCGGTGCTGGTGCGCTCGCTGGGTCGTCTCTCCCGATCGATCCCACTGGCAACGCCGCCGATCTCGGCTTCGCCAAGCCGTTCGACAACAGTCTCGATGCGGTGAGCGACCGTGACTTCGTTGCCGAGGCGGTGTTCGACCTCGCCCTGATCGGCATTCACCTCTCACGCATCGGCGAGGAGTGGGTGCTGTGGACCTCGGGTGAGTTCGGATTCGCTCGCCTCGATGACGGCTACGCCACTGGATCATCAATGCTGCCGCAGAAGAAGAATCCC
>JAJCXU010000593.1 GCA_029263275.1 Ilumatobacter sp. | reverse complement strand
GAGAGCGCTCGTCACGGTGCATCGAGCCGAGTTGCGTTGTCGGCGACTTGCTCGGCGACGGTTCTCGACACACCCAGCGCTCGAAGCTGCGGCTCGACGAGCGTCGGGTCGTCGCCGACTTCGAGCATCGTCATGGCGAATCGGTGCGCCCGACCGAGGGCGTCGAGACTGATCGTCGAGGTCTGCCACTCGCGATGCTGTTGCTGGACCGCGTCCGGCATGCGGCGCAGGTGGCGGTGAGCGACGTCAGGAACGCGGCGTCGAACGGCGAGGCCACCGTCGGGGAGTTGGTGCGCCAGGCCGAACATGACACACCGCTGCATCGCCTTGCTGAACGCAGATGACCGACCAGACCTGAAGCTCAACCCCATTGCCGCGGCAGTGGCCGTGAGGTCGATGGCGAACCCGTCTGGGTGTTGCTCGAGGCCTGCCGCGAAGCGCCGGATCAGCCACGTCGCTGTCGGCCCCAGCACTCCGAGCCAGAATGTCTCGACATATCCCGATCGAGGGTCGTGCCCATTGTCATCGACGAGCGGGTCGATCCATTGACGGACGTTGACGAAGACGGCTGGCTCGACGCTGTCCGACTCGGAGGCTGGCGCCTCGTCGTCAACAGGACTTGGTGGACGGCTGACTTCTGAGTGCAGTGACACGTCTGGACCTCGTGGATGGTCGTGGTGCGCCAAGTGGACGGCGCCGGTGAAGCTGGAGGGAGCCGGTATTCACTCAGTGGGCCCGATCGGCGGGCGCGGGGAAGATCGATCCGGCGCAAGCAGACCGCCAGCGCGACACTGTGCAGATGCTTCGCCGCGTCACTCGTCTCGGTCACGCCGTTGTCGGCCTCGGAATCGTGGGCACAAGTGCGCTCGCTGGGTTTGGCGTCATCGGTGCCGACGACCAAGCACTCTTCCGACCAGAACACTTCGATGCGAAGCAGGTGACGGTCCGTCCGGAGGGCGCTGACGGCGTACGAATCCGTGAGGTGGTCGACATCGACTTCGGACTGAGCGAGCGACGCGGCTACCAGCGCGACATCCCCGACGACTTCGGTGTGCCCGTCGATGTGACGGCGTTCTCGCCGGACGCGAACGACGAGGTGAGCAGCAGCGACTTCGGCAGCCGAACCCGGATCCGGATCGGTAACGCGGGCGTGGTCTTCACCGGTCAACATCGCTACGAACTCGAGTACACATTGCCTGACGCCGGTCTGTCGAGCGGCCTCCTCGCACTGGACATCATCGGGACCAACGAGACCTTCACGACCGATCGGTTCGAGGTCGTGCTGGCAGGATTCGAGCTGACCGACCTCCGTTGTGACACCGGCAGTCGAGGCCAATTTGGTGGATGCGAATTCGAGCAGGCCGACAACGGCGACTACGTGGCGATTGTCGAGCCGCTCGATCCCGGCGAGGGGATCACGGTGGGCGGCACGATCGTTGCCACGAACTCCACCGACTTCCCCCCATCCCCCGATCTGACCGAACGGAACCCGACCGGCATTCGGCCGCTCGGGCTGGTCGTGTTGCCCGCAGGAGCGCTCGCCGCGGCGGGGGTGTTCGTGGCGAGTCGACGCTATGGCAGCAACGACGTCCACGGGGCGGGTGGAGCAGCGGACGCGGCATTCGGCGATTTACCGACCCCACGCAATGGCGATCCAATCGCCGATGTCCCGACCTACCGGGTACCGGACAGCAGGTTGGCCGATCTGGCCACGATTGAGTTCGTGCCACCGCGAGGCATCGAGCCATGGCAGGCAGCCGCGCTGCTCACCGAGAGCGTCGATGACGAGACGGTGTCGGCATGGTTTTCGGAGATGATCGCGCGCAACGCCATCGAGGTCGACGACGACGACATGCTGTGCCGCGGCGCTGACCTGACGCGGCTCAGCGCTGTTGACCGGGCGCACATCGACCGGATCTTCGGGTCGAGCGACTCCATCGAACTCGGCAAGTACGACGCTTCGTTCAGTAGCGCGTGGACAGCGATACGACGTGAACAGCAGAAGTTCATTGCCGAAGCCGGGTGGTGGACCCGAGGCGCGCCGGGCACCGCATCGCTCAGCATGAGGGCAATGGCGACCTTGCTCGTGCCACTCATCTTCATCCTCGTGGTCAGTGGGAGCGCGCTGGCAGCGGCTGGGCGAACGCTGCTCACGGCAGTGTCGAACCCGCTGATGGCGCTCGTGTTGAGCGTGATGGTCGCGGCGACGTGCGCATTCCTCGTCTACCGCTCGATGCTGCCATCGCGCTCCGCCACTGGTTCCGCGCTGACGTTGCGGTCTGAGTCGTTCCGGCGCTTCCTTGCGGCGAGCGAAGGGCGTCACGTGGAATGGGCGTGGGAGCACGATGTCGTGCGCGAGTACAGCGCGTGGGCAGTTGCGCTCGGCGCTGCTGATGCCTGGAAGCGTGCCGTCGAATCGAGCAACATCCCGCATCCGGAACGAGCGCTCCACGGACCGCTCTTCGTGCACAGCTCTGCGGGTTCCTTCCGTTCAGCGCGCACCGCGCCATCGTCATCGGGGAGTGGCGGGAGCAGTTTCAGTGGAGGCGGTGGCGTCGGCGGAGGCGGTGGCGGAGGGAGCTCGGGATCGTGGTGAATCGATACGAGTGAGCGGTGTCTCCTCGTTGCCCTGTGCGATCTCGAAGACAGGTGAGAACGCGACGTCGTTTGACGTCGGGAGGGCGCTACGTTCACCGCGATGGCCGACGATCCGGAACCGAATTTCGCGCGTCGCCGAGGCGTCGTGGCCGGCGCTGCCATCGTGGGCGCTGGTGCCATCGTGGCCCTCGGCGCGGCGCTCGTTGGCGGTGACGGAGCAGACACGCTGACGATCTCGGTGCCGACTTCGACCTCGACAACAACGACGACCACCACAACCACCACGCTGCCGCCGACCACGACGACGACGACCACCACGACATTGCCGCCAACAACGACCACGTCGACGACGACCACCACGACGGAGCCGGTGCCGACGACGGTTCTGGACAACGGAATCCCGATCTGGGAGCCGTACGAACCGCTGCCCGCGCTCGAAGGAATCGCGGCGCTCACTGGCGAGCCGGCAGCAGCCGACGTCACCAGTCGGCCGATCATCGCGGCCAAGATCGACAACTACAGCCGAGCCCGGCCGCAGTGGGGTCTGGATCAAGCTGACGTGATCATCGAGGAGAACGTCGAGGGGGTCACGCGATTCGTCGCGCTGTTCCACACGCAGCTCCCCGATCGCATCGGGCCCATCCGCTCCGCTCGAACCGGCGACCTCGACATCTTGGCCTCGATGAATCGTCCGATCCTGGCGTGGTCCGGCGGCAACCGTGGCGTGACGAACTGGATCGAGTCCGCGGCGCGCTCAGGCGTGCTCGTCGACTTCACGGCGCAGAAGAACCCGTGTTACAACCGGAACTCGAGCCGCAGCGCGCCCCACAACCTGCAGCTCAATCCGTTCTGTGCACATGACAATGCGACCTCCGCCGGCCCAGCGCGATCGCTCTGGACGATCGATGCTGCTTGGACGCCGCCCGCAGACATCGGGGCGGTGTCGACGCCTGCGTTCAACGTTGCCATGGACGGGGTGTCGGTGGACTGGGTATGGGACGCTGAGGCGGCCAAATACTTGCGTTCGCAGAATGGGAATGCGCACACCGCCGCATCGGGAGCGCGAATCGCCGTGGACAACGTCGTCGAACTCTTCGTGTTCCACGCGCCGTCGCCGGTCGACGCACGCTCACCGAACCCGATCACCGTTGGCACGGGCGCCGCTGCGGTGCACCGCGATGGCGTTCGCATCGCAGCGACGTGGGAGCGCGTGTCTGCCTACGATCCGTTCACGTTGCGTGACGTCAACGGCGACGTCATTGCGCTCGATTCAGGCAAGACCTTCGTCGAACTCGTTCGCGATCAACCCCGCTGACGGGTGAGGACAGCGTCAGCCGGCAACGATGGGTTCGAGCGTCAGCTCGGGTTCGTTCTGCTCGATGCGCTGCAGGGCGTACTTGTTCTCGAAGAGTGCGACCATGTCGCCACTGAATCGGGCCAGGATGCGGACACCAGGCTTCTCGCGGAGCTTGTCGGCCGATTCCTTGTCGGTCACGCGAATCGCCTGATACGGAGCCGGTGAGATCTCGATCGGAGCGTTGAACTCGAATTCGAGCCGGTTCGCGAACACGTCGAACTGCAGCTGACCGACTGCTGCCAGCACCGGCGAGGCGTCGCCCCAGTCGGGATCCTTGAGCACCTGGACCACGCCTTCTTCGTTGAGCTGGTCGAGGCCCTTACGGAACTGCTTTGACTTGCCGGTGTCGACCGGCCGAGCGGTGGCGAACACCTCGGGAGCGAACGACGGGATCGGCGGGTACTTGACCTTCGGTCCACTCTCGTCGAACAGCGAGTCGCCGATGTTGAGCCCGGTCGCGTTGACCAGGCCGACAACGTCGCCGGGAAACGCTTCATCGATGGTGGTGCGCTCGGCGCCGAACACCGTCGACGCATACTTCGTGGCGAATGGCTTGCCGGTGCGTTCGCAGGTCATCACCATGCCGCGGTCGAACTTGCCCGAGCAGATGCGAGCGAAGGCGATTCGATCGCGATGGTTCTTGTCCATGTTGGCCTGGACCTTGAACACGAACGCGGACACAGGCGACTCGAGCGGCCGCGGCTCATCGTTGACGTCGAGGCGCGGAGTTGGAGCGGGAGCGAGGTCGACAATGGCGTCGAGCAGGTGCCGCACACCGAAGTTCGTCAAGGCCGAACCGGCGAACACCGGCGTTGACTCGCCAGCCAGGAATGACGGCAGGTCGACGTCGGCTTCCATGGCGCTGAGCAGCCCGCTCTCTTCGGCCGCCTTCTCCCATGCCGCACCTTCTTCTTCGGCGGCGCGCTC
>JAJCXU010000592.1 GCA_029263275.1 Ilumatobacter sp. | reverse complement strand
TGACGAAGGAGGCAGACTCAAGGGACGCCAAGATCGAAGCTGGCTCGGAGGTTGGCGTCCTTGTAGTAGTAATCGACGAGGCGTCAGAACTGCTGTCCAGCTCAGAGGGCGTCGAGTTCTACCGATGGCTCAACGCATTCATGAGGCTGGCGAGGCACCGGAAAGTGTGCGCCGTTCTCGCAAGCCAGAACTGGAGCCACAACGTAGAACCGCTCGTCAACGCCCGCCTGAGAATCTCCATGCGAACAACGTCCGGCGGCGAGAGCAAGCAATTGCTCGGCTCCGACGTAGCTGCCACGATCGACTCGCGAACCCCAGGCGTTGGATGGCTTGCGATTGGAGATCCGGAAGAACCCCTGAGGTTTCGCGCTGCGTACACCGGTTACGACCTTTCGGGCACTCGCTCGCTACTCGAACACGAACTTGCATTCGGCGAGGGCGGCACGCAGTTCGACGCAATTGTTGCGGCCCTACGAGCAGTTGACGGCTGAAGCCTGCTTGCGGACAGCTGGAAGGAATCGTCTTTACCCGACCGACGGCACCAGCCTCTTGGCCCACGTCAGCCGCTGACGCCACTCCGGTAAACAGGATCGAAGTCTTCGCCCCCGAGCGAGGATTGCCGACTGGTCCTCACTGCACAGACCCCTGAGCGCCGCTGAAATTGTCCACCTAGTTGTCCACCTGGTCGAAAACAAAGAAAGTCCTGGTCGGAGGAAACAACCTCTGACCAGGACTTTCGTACGTCGGGCTGACAGGATTTGAACCTGCGACCCCTTGTCCCCCAGACAAGTGCGCTACCAAGCTGCGCTACAGCCCGTACTGAAGCGTGAGCTCCATATGTGAAGCCTGGACTCTATCGAAGAGCGGTGAGTTTGCGCCGCAGCTTTCACGACCGAATCTCATCGGCTGCAGCTCAGACGACGATCGAGATGAGGCGCCACCCGAGATAGATGATGAGGGCGATGACCATGAGCTGGAAATGCCACGGCGCCTCCTCGATCTCGGCATCTTCGTCGTCGACGTGGTCGTGCGGTTCGAGCACCGGCTCGCCGCATGTCGGGCACGTTCCGTCATCGTTCATCGCGTTTGGGGTCCAGTACTTGGCACAGGGTTCACACCAGGGCATCGATCAGGACCGCTTCCGTACGCGCATCTTGATCGGCGTGGAACCCATGTCGAGGTCTTCACGCAGGCGCCGCTCGAGGTAGCGCAAGTAGGTGCGGTCGAGTTCGCGGTTGACGAACAGGGTGAACGTGGGTGGGTCGGTCGCTCCCTGGACGGCGTAGAGGACCTTCGCTCCCCCATTGGCCGGCTGGGCTTGCTGGGCTGCACCGATGATCTTGTTGACACTCTTCGTCGGTACTCGCTTGTGGTACTGCCGGATCGAGTCCTGCAGCAAGGGGTGCAGCTTGTGCACGTTCTTGCCGGACAGCGCGGAGATCTTGAGCACCGGTGCATCGCCGAGGAAGGCCAGCTTGCGTTTGACCTCGGACTGGATCTCGAGGCGTGCCTCTGGACCGACCAGTTCCCACTTGTTGAGCACGATGATGATCGGACAACCCGATGCATCGACCCGCTCGGAAAGCCGCTGGTCTTGGCCAGTGACTCCGATCGTCGCGTCGATGACCAGCAGGGCGATGTCGGAATCGTCGATGGCGCGCAGGGCTCGCACGAGCGAGTAGTACTCGGCTGAATCGTCGATCTTGCCTCGCTTGCGCATGCCCGCGGTGTCGACGAACACGATCGGACCGTCTTCGGTTTCGACCAGCGTGTCGATGGCGTCGCGAGTTGTACCCGCGAGGTCGTGGACCACTGCCCGGTCGGTGCCGACCAGGTGGTTGAACAGCGTGCTCTTGCCGACATTCGGCCGACCGACGATGGCAACTCGGGGCGGCGGCTTGCCGTCGAGGTCGATCAAGGACTCGATCTCGGCCAACTGGTCTTCGTCGTAGCCCTCCTCATCGTCCGGCTCTTCGACCCGCTCGGGGAAGAACGAAATGATGTTGTCGAGCAGATCGCCGGCACGACGGCCGTGCAGTGCACTGGTCGGCATCGGGTCGCCGAGACCGAGGCCCATGTACTCCCAGATGTCGTTCTCGCGGCGCTGGTTGTCGGCCTTGTTGGCGACGACGATGACGTCGGTTCCCGTGCGGCGAACCCAGTTGGCGATGAGCTGATCGTCGTCGGTCAGTGATACCGAGGCGTCGATGACGAACAACACGACGTCGGCTTCCTTGACCGCTTCTTCGACTTGTCGCGACACTTTCTCTTCCAGTGCGTCGCCGCCCGGCATCCAGCCGCCGGTGTCGACCACGAGGAAGGGAATGTCGAGCCATTCGGCCTCGAGTGCCTTGCGGTCGCGCGTGATTCCGGGCCGATCTTCGACGATTGCCTGCTGGCTCCCGACGATGCGATTGAACAGCGTCGACTTGCCGACGTTGGGCCGACCGATGATGACCACCGTGGGCAGATCGGCTGAGGGGTCGGCGGGGACGATTTCGCCCAAGTCGCTGATGGCCTCCGGATCGAGATCGAGTGGATCGTCAGGGAGTGCGGGGGTGTCGGTCGTCATGAGTTGGTTCCTGCTGTTTCGAGCGCGGCGCGCAGCGCAATGCCGTCGGTGGGGATGATCTCGACCGGGCGTGGAAGGTCGGCAACACCCACGCCGTCGAGGAAGCGGCCGTCATCGGACAGGCACACGTCGGGAAGGAGGTAGCGATGGCCGTCGGGCTCGCCCGCAAGCACGCTGCTGACGTCTTCGCCAGTCATCAGCCCGGTGACGCCGGTGTTGCCGCCGAAGAAGTGGTTCTCGACGGTGAGCACACGGACGTCGCTGCGACCGAGCGATTCGACCAGTGGGGTGATCACCGGAGCGCCCAATGGCCCCGTCAGCACGCCGACGGGTGCGGTCCGTCGGGGACGGAGATGGATACCGGTGGCGGTAGCGGCCGGGCCACAGCCCTGCTGGCGAAGTCCGGTGTATGCAGCCGGGTTCGGCGGCGCATCAACTGCTGCGAAGAA
>JAJCXU010000591.1 GCA_029263275.1 Ilumatobacter sp. | reverse complement strand
CTGCGTGAGCGTGGTGAAGGTGCCCGGCGCATCGCCCGAGGCATCGAGCACGATCGTTTCGAGTGGCCGTTCGCGGAGCTGCTCGACCAGGCCGAGGTTCTCGCGATGTCCCCCGTCGGCCACATAGACGAAGGCATCGCGCTGCGGGTCGTACCGATTCAGCAGTTCTTTGGCGAAGTACCCGAGATGGACGCGAGGCGATGTGGTCGGGTCGGCGAACCAGTCAGCATGGCGCGGGTTCGGCACCCACATTCCAAGCCGGAAGTTGACCGCGGCCAGCAGTGAGTTGGTCGAGCCGAAGGACTGTCGACCCATCGCCGAGGCGAACGCTGCTCCGGTCAACGCCATCGACCGCGACACGATCCACGCCCGCGGGAAGCCGTCCCACCACGACCCCGTCGGGAAACATCGCCAGGGAGCCGAGGCGCCGTCGTGGAGCGTGACGCCATGAGGCCGGAACGTGAAGCCCAGCGCCGGGAGCCCGCCGAACTGGAGCGAGGAGGCGTGCGCCGTCCCGCAGAGCACCAACTCGGGACCGTCCGCGTGGACGTATGCATGCCACGGGAGCTCCTCGGAGTACTGCACACCCGGCATGAACGTGCCTGCCAGTCGCTTGCGATACACGCCATTGAGCGTCAACCGATGTGACGGCGGGAACTCCAGTGCGAGCAACCAGAGCACGGCGACAATCGGTACCCACCCGCCACGGAAGAACCGGTCGAGGTTGGCCTGGTCGTCGGCCACCTTGCCCGCGAAGAGCAGCAGACCCAGGAGGAGGAGCACCCCGCCGAGTCGACTCCATCGCTTCTTCAACTCGGCAGTGAGGAGCTGGCGAACCGCTGCCGCGACGCCGATGGCCGACAAGAACCCGAGCGCACCCGCACCACCTTCTGCGCCGAGCCCGCTCGGGCTCGACAGCATCGGACGGCCATATCGGATGCCGACGGGAATGGCGACGAGCAGCACGAGGAGCGCAAGGCCCAACACCACCAGCACGCGAGCCGCGGCACCGATGCGCCGGCGGAACACAGGTGAAGCGGTGGCACGGGTTGCGACCAACGCAATGACACCGGCCGCGAGCGGGATGAGGCCCGGAAGGACGAGCCGCCACACAAACAATTCATCGAGCGTCGTGGCGCCCGAGTCGCCGTTGCTGAAGTCAGGGTGCAGAGCCCAGCTCCGTGTGAGCCATCCCGCCATCCAACCGGCGAGCGCGGCTGCGGCAAGCACTCCACCGAAGACGAGCACCGTGCGGAACATCGCTCCGGCCACACCACCAAGCAGCGAACCGAATCCGTTGTCCAGGTACCTCCGCCGGGTTCGAACGTGGCGGAACCAGGGATGCGACGCGGCGAACAGACTGTCGTCCGGATCGAAAGCCCCGTCGGCCGGTGCGTCGGTGCCGTCGTTGGCCTCCGGTGTCAGGCTCGACACGCGCCACCCACCAGCTGCGTACCCACCTCCGGAGACGGCGTGCAGCCACTGGGCGCGTTGAAAAATGCCGCGCTCGCTGAGGCCGCGGAACGCTCCGATCATCACGCTGGCTGACCGGATTCCGCCGCCGCTCGCGCAGATGCCGAGCCCAGAGTCGTTACGAGTCGCTCGACCGGTGTCGTCATCTCGGTCGATCTCGCCGAGCCGACGGTCGATCACGTCGGTTCCCGACCGCAACGCCGGTCGCAACAGCGGTGCTGCGATCGGCCCGAACACAAGCCCGAACAATCCGACGAGAGCGATGACGTATGCGGTCCACTTCCACCAGGCGACCGCCGCCACGAGGTGAGTCATCGCAGCCGGAGGCTGCAGCGATTCGACCCAGATCAGTTGCGCTGAGGTCTCGACCAGGTCGAGCGCCCCGGCGGCTGCGGCAACAAACGGCAGCGCCCACCACCAGCCGAATGCCCGGCGTCGTTCCGGCGCCCAGTGTCGCCATCCTGTGCGCAGCAGTAGGAAGCCGACGATGGCGAACGACGCAGCGAAGGCGAGATCGAACGCGAACGCGGTGCGAATGCTGCTCAAATCGGCAACATCTCCGGAGACCGCGGCGCCGCGACACACATCGACGTCGAGTCGGCGCGCGGTCTGGATCCATCGGCATGGGTTGCCAGAGAAGTACAGCCGCGTTTGATAGTCGCCCGAGGTGAATGCGCCTGCGGCCACGAACAGGCCGAGCGGAAGCACGGCGGCGAGGGCCCACCATCGCGACGGTGTCGGCCTCTTCCCCATGCGGCGACGCTAGTTCGTCGCTTCGAACCGTGCGGCGGGAGAGTGTGTCGAGTCCGGTCAGCCGCGGGCGTCAGGGGCGCGCTCGAGTCGACCGTACTTGTCGACGGGCAAACCGGTGAGCAGCGCGACCGAGGCCGACCCGGCCACGATGCACCAGACAATCGACCACCGGTACCCCTCGGTGGTGTCGATCAGCCACCCGGCAGTCGGCGCCCCGATCAATGCGCCCACGCCTGGCGCCGTGTAGAGCAGCCCGAGAATCGACCCGAGCCCGGCCACGCCCATCCGGTCAGAGATGACGATCGGGCTGAGCGCCACGAAGCCGCCATACCCGACGCCCAACGTGAGAACGAACAACACCAACATGGCGTACGAGGACCCTGCAGCGAGCCAGAACAGGAAGCTCCCCGTCGTGATGATCAGACACGCCCGGTAGAGCCGGAACGATCCGAATCGCCGCACGAGTGACCCGAAACCCACACGAGAGAGCACGCTCGAGCCGCCGAGCACACCGACGAGTACCGCTGCTTGCACCGACCCGATGCCCTGCTCCTTGGCGTATTGCCCGACGAAGACGAACGGCACGAACAACGCGAGTCCGAGCGCGAATGCTGACGACGCGTACCGACGGAAGACGGGACTCGCCAACGCATCTTTGAATCGAGAAGGCTGCGGCGAGCCATCGCCTGGCGGCCGATCGATCAGTGGCACGCAGGCGAGCATGACGCCGGCGCCGCCCACGGCGAAGAACACGTACGTGTCGCGCCAGCCCCACCGATCGATCAGTGCGGCCGACAATGGCGACATCACCAAGGTGCCGACGCCGATACCGGCGACAGCCAGACCAACCGCCACCGCACGGTGTTGGGAGAACCACCCGCCGACCACTGCCACCATGGGCACGTAGCCACATGCTGCAGCGATGCCGACCCCCACCCCGTAGGTGACGTATCCAAGGCCGAGCGACTGCACTCGGCTCGTCGCAATCAGACCGAAGAACATCGCGGCTGCTCCGATGAGCAGGACCACACGGGGCCCGAAGCGATCGGCCATGCGCCCCGTGATGATGCTGAGCGAGAAGAACAGGCACGTGGTGATGCCAAAGATGACAGCAGTTGCGCCCTTGGCCGCCTCGAACTCCTCGCTCATCGATTCAAAGAACGCCCCGAAGCTGTACGCCGTGCCCAGGGTGACGCCGGATGCGAAGAACGCGGCGACGACAGTGAGCCACGCTCGCCGCGAATCGACCGCGTGGGCGTGAGCGACGTTGGCGGACATCGTGCCGACACTACGCAGCATGATCGCCGACCGACGGAACGGACCCGAATCGACAGGTCGGCCGTAACGACGTAGCGAGTCAGGTCGTCGGTGCTGCCTCGCCCAACAGCGCCTGGGCAGCGGCGACGTAGATCGGCGCCTTCGCGTGCTCGGCTTGCTCCAGCGCCCGTTGGGCCAGCGCCTGGGCCTCTTCGGGGCGGTCGAGCAGCGCCGCCAAGCGCGCCAGCGTCAGATCGATGGGACCCATCGTGCAGGTCCCGACGAACGAGAAGAGACCTGACCACGGTG
>JAJCXU010000590.1 GCA_029263275.1 Ilumatobacter sp. | reverse complement strand
GTAGCACTGGACGTTGCCGTGGAAGTTGAGCGCGAGCGTGTCGGAGTGCAACACGTTGAAGTGATACGTCTCGCCAAACGTGTCCATCGCGAGCTTCCAATTGCACTCGGTGTCGTACGCATCTGAGGTCAGCGGTTCGAGTTCATCGAATCCCCATGTGGAGAACTCGTCGTTGAACCACTCCCCGAGGAGCCAGTCGAGATCGATCACGCCATCAGGGTCGGGGTGCACGAACAGCAGCCCGTGCCGTTCCTCGGCAGGAAGCGGACGCAACCCGAGACAGGCCTTGTCGACCTCCCCGAAATGATCAGGCTTCGGCAGCCCGACGAGTGCCCCCTCCGAATCGTAGGACCACGCGTGAAAGGGACACGTGAACCTGCGCTTGACGCCGCGCTCGTCGGTCTCGACAAGAGCGCCGCGGTGCCGACACGAGTTCACGAACGCCTTGAGCTTGCCGTTGTCGTCGCGAGCGACCAGCATCGGCGTGCCGTAGTCGTTGTTGGTGAGAAACGAACCGGGCCCGACAAGATCGCCGGACAACCCCACGATCTGCGGCATGCCCCGGAACCACTCGTTCCACTCCCGGTCGGCCTGCACCGGGTCCGTATAGGTACTGGTCGGACTGCGGCGCAGCCCACCGGCATCAACGTTGCTGTCGCCATCGAGGTGGGCGCACAGCTGCTTGATCAACCGAACCTGTTCGTCGTGTCGCATGGGAATACTTGACCAGAAACTTAGAGAGCTGTCAAACTTTAGTCATGGTCGGTCTGAGAGAACAGAACAAGGCACTGCGGCGCGCAGCAATTCTCGACGCGATGCTCCTGCTGCTCGCCACGCACCACCCGACCGAGATCACCACCAAACAGATCGCGACGATCGCGGACGTCTCGCCCGCAACGGTCTTCAATCTGATCGGCACTCGTGAAGACCTCCTCGCCGCGCTCGGCGTCCGAGTGATCGACACGTTGCTCGACTCCCTCACCGAGCTCGACAGGCAGACGGGAGCCGATCCGATCGCGGCGGCTCGACTGATTGTCGATGCCTCCGTGGCTGCCTTCACGGCCGAGTCGACGGCATATCGCCGCGTGATCTCCGAGATCGCCTTTCACCACGACGTCGACGAACGCCTACGAATCGATCCGGCCAAACTCCAAGAGGCAACGATGCGCGATGCGCAGGAACGCGAGATCATCGACGCCTGCTTCGACCCTGCTGGCCTGGGCAAGCAGATCTTCGCCTCGTACTTCTCCGCAATGCTGAGCTGGGCAAGTCGGAGAGTGGACGACGAAGGCTTCTTGATCATGGCCCGCCACGGCCTGGTGACCGTGCTCGCCGCCACCGCAACAGACAGCTACCGGGACAGCTTCCGAAGCGAACTCGCAACGTTGTCTGCCAGTTGGGCTGCGCTCCCCGAGCAGATCTGATCGACCGACGCGTGCGAGCGCTGCTGTCAAGATCGGCGCAGGCGTCACGCGCCGAAAACGAAAAAACCCCCGGCCACATACTGTGACCAGGGGTTTATCTTGCATCCCGTACGGGATTCGAACCCGTGCTGCCACCTTGAGAGGGTGGAGTCCTAGGCCTCTAGACGAACGGGACCTGATGCTCAGCGCCTTGCCACCGATCTTCTGGGAGGTGGCGCTGCGGGACACGACGATAGCAGCGGGCCACCAACGTTCACACCCTGCACCACACCCGGCAAACGGTGCCGGAAAACGACGAACGCCGACTCGTGATTGCTCACGACTCGGCGTCGAATGGTTGGGGCGAGAGGACTTGAACCCCCAACGACAGTACCAGAAACTGCTGTGTTACCAATTACACCACGCCCCATCGGCGAGCCGTTCTGGACCCCGAAGGAACCGTCACGGCAGATGCGAATGCAGAGCATATCGGCGGTCTGGCCGGGCACCCACACACGTTCGGCGAGCGTCACCAGCGCCCGGATTCACCGCCCTGGATCAGTCGGTGACATCGCTGAGCCATCCGAACCCAGTCACCCGCCCGATTGCCACTCCCCCGGCCTCCCACACATGACGTTCGAGCGAACGCGCACCCGTGACGACCGACGTCGGGGTCGGCGACCCGTAGGCGGTCAACCCCACCTCTTCGGCAATCAGCTTGCTGCGCAGCGTGTGATACGGATCGGTGACCACCAGCACCGAATGGTCACCCACCGAACGAGCTTCGAGTAGAGCGGCAACCCGCTCGAGGGATTCGTACGACGTGGCCCCACGGTCTTCGCGCAGAATTGCGTTGTCGGGGACTCCGCGTTCGATGAGATACGCGGCTGATGCGTCGGCCTCGGTGAAGCGGTCACCGGGTTGGTTCCCGCCCGTCACCACCACAATCGGAGCGAGACCTTGCGGCCACAGCGTGGCGACGTGGTCGAGTCGGGCAGCGAGCTGCGGTGAGGGTCGCCCATCGTATTGCGCGGCGCCCATCACCACGATGGCGTCGACCTCACGAGCCTGATCCGAGGTGCCCGCCGAGTAGACCTGCCAGAGCGAGAGGAAGTAGTACCCGACGAGCAGTGTGCCGATGGCGAGCCCGGCTGTCAGCATCCGTCGGGCCCGCGTGTGCGGGCGACGCATCCCGGCCGACGGCGTGCCGAAGGCGCCACTGCGCTCGTCGACCGTCGCGTCTCCCATCGGCGCCGGAGTTCAGCCCGTCGAACGATCCGCGGCTGCAGTCAGCCGTCGCAGCGTCTCGTCGCGGCCGAGCACCTCAAGCGCCTCGAACAACGGTGGGCCAACCGCCCGACCGGTCACAGCCACGCGGGGCAACGCCTGAGCCTTGCCAAGCTTGATCTCGTACCGCGCCATCACATCTTCCATCGTGGCTTTCAGCGTTTCGTGATCCCACGGGGCCACGCTGCCGTAGGCGCCGATGACGTCGGCAAGTAATGCCGCCGACCACTCGGGCTTGGTGGCCTTCTCCCATGCCGCCTCGTCGTACTCGATCGGCTCAGCGCCGTCACCTTGCGGCCAGAACAGGAAGTCGACGGTGCCGGGCACGTCCTTCAGGGTTTCGAGCCGCTCCTGAATGTGTGGTGCGATAGCAGCGAAACGATCCCGATCCCAATCCTCCGGCAGTTCAGCCGAGGCGGCGGCGAGATACTCCGCCGGGTCCATGTTCTTGATGTACTGCTTGTTGAAGGCGGTGAGCTTCTTCACGTCGAAGAATGCCGGCGACAGGTTGACGTCTTCCAGTGCGAAGTCCGCCTCCATGGCGGCCCATGTCGCGATCTCGGTGCCCGCTTCCTCGGCACCGGGCGGAGTCCAGCCGAGCGTCATCAGGTAGTTGACCATCGCATCGGCGAGAAAGCCCTCGTCGCGGTACTGCTCGAGCGCCACTTTGTCACGACGCTTCGACAGCTTCTTGCGCTGTTCGTTGACGAGCACGGGCACGTGGGCCCAAGCGGGCGGTGCGTGGCCGAGTGCGTTCCACAACATCTGCTGCTTCGGCGTGTTCGGCAGGTGCTCTTCGGCGCGAACCACATGACTGATCGACATCTCGATGTCGTCGACCACGTTGGCGAGCAGGAACATCGGCGCTCCGTTGCCACGCAGCAGAACGAAGTCTTCGATCGTGGCGTTGTCGAACGAGACCTCCCCGCGCACCAGGTCGTTGACGACGGTGGAACCTTCGGGAACCCGGAAGCGGAGCACGCGTCCAGGGGCGGGCTCGAGCCCGCGGTCGCGGGAGTAGCCGTCATAGCCGGTGATCCCGAGCTCCTTGGCCCGGTCTTGCACCTCTTGCCCGCTGAGATCGCAGTAGTACGCGGCACCGGACTCGTAGAGCCGCGTGGCTGCGGCGACGTGCGCGTCAGCATTGGCGCTCTGGAAGTGAGGACCCTCGAAGTGCTCATCGGAATCCGAGATCCCAATCCAGGCCAGGGCATCGATGATGCCCTCGGTCCACTCCGGCCGGTTGCGGGCCTCGTCGGTGTCCTCGATGCGCAGCACGAACGTGCCACCCAGGCGCCGAGCCAGAGCCCAGTTCATCAGCGCCGTCCGAGCGCCGCCGACGTGGAAGAAGCCGGTCGGCGATGGGGCAAATCGAAAGCGCGGACCGGGCTGTGACGTGTGTTCGTTCATCGTCCCCTCGACGCTATCCCGCTCCGCACAAACGACCAGGTCAAGCCGACGACCGGTTGAGGTACCGCGGCGGATTCCCAAGAAATCGTCAAGATGCAGGCGGTCGGGTTCATATGTCTCGGTCGACCGTCGATGCCCATGTGTGCCCAGGTCCATCCGCGCTCACCGTCCTCGGTGGCGCACTCTCCCTCCCGCCATCGTGGCGGGCGCAACGCTCCTGGTCAGCGGCGCCTCGGCACCAACACTTGCAGCACCAGACGCGACGGTCGCCGACGATGCCGACACTGGCTCTGAGCGGCCGCCGTTCGACGTCTCCCGAGTCCCCCAACACGTACTCGACGACGAGACCGTCGAGGTCACCCCGGCCG
>JAJCXU010000589.1 GCA_029263275.1 Ilumatobacter sp. | reverse complement strand
CAGGCCGAGGCTGGAACGAAGTTCCTGATCCTCGAACTTCCCGATGCCGTGGCAGCTGCCTTGCCGCCCGGCCCCTCGGATATCGACTTCTCACTCGATTTCGATGTCAGCGACCCGTCCGCACTCGTCGTCAAGCCGATGCTGACGGCCAGCGTTGATCAAGCGGGCACCAGGTACTACGCGCCGCTCTTCCCCTGCGTGACCGACTTCGCGCAGGTTCCTGAGCTGAGGATCCCCGGTGGAAACTCCTTCCAGGACCTTTCGCCACAGATGATCAACATCGCTGCCACTGGCCAGCAACTGGCCTGCAATCAGGTCACCTATGACCTGCGCCTCGCCGCCCCGTCGACGACAACGACCACCCCGTCAACAACGGTGGCAGCGTCAACGACGACGCCACCGACCAGCAACCCGGCGGTGACGTCGACCAATCCGCCGATCACGCTGACCACGGTGCTGCCCGAGACGGGTGGCGACACCTCGACACAGATCTGGGTGGCCCTCGGGTTGCTCATTGCCGGGGCCGCCGCGCTGATGGCCACCCGTCGCCGGCCGAGTACGCGAACGTTCTGAGACGGTTCACCGCTCAGATATCAGCGTTCGATGCTCAGGGCGGGCAGGATGCGAACATGTCCGACGAACCCGACGAGTTGCTGGCCCACCGTGCCGCAGCGGATCGTTTGGACCAACTCGCCGAGGTGGCCGAGCTGATGGGCGACGCCGATGGCGCCGTGCGAATGCGTCATCAGGCGGCGGATCGTCGGATGCAGGCCATGAAGCTCCTCGATTCCGACTGACTCACCTCATCGCGAGATTCATGCTGAGGGTGCCTTGTGGGGGCACTCTGGCAACAGGTTTCGGCCGCGCGGCGTGGGTGCGGTTGAGCTGGGTCGGCAAACCGGTCAAGCTGGGGTGATGCCCGGGCCTCCAGAATCAGCGATGCCAGATCTCGACACATTGCGCAACATCGAGCGGCGCGTGCTCTGGCTCGCGACTCGGATCATCGACCACGCCAATTCACGCGGCACGACCGATGTGAAGGTCGGTGGGCACCAAGCCTCCAGCGCGTCGATGGCGTCGATCATGACGGCGCTGTGGTTTGCCCATCTGCATGGCGAGGACAAGGTCGCGGTGAAGCCACACGCGTCGCCGGTGTACCACGCCATCAAGTACCTCACCGGCGAACTCGACCGCTCCTACCTCACCACCCTGCGCCAACGCGGTGGCCTCCAGGCCTATCCGTCACGAACCAAGGACCCGGACGTCTCCGACTTCTCCACGGGATCCGTCGGCCTCGGCGCCGTCGCACCGCTGTTCTCGGCGCTCACTCGTCGGTACGTGGAATCGCACTTCGGCGAGCAATCACCGGCCCGCTTCATTGCACTGGTCGGCGATGCGGAACTTGATGAGGGCAACGTGTGGGAGGCCATCGCCGACCCTGCCACTCAGGAGCTCGGCAACTTCACGATGGTCATCGACCTCAATCGCCAGAGCCTCGACCGGGTCATCCCCGACATCGCTGCGGTCCGACTCAAGCGGTTCTTTGCCGACGCCGGCTGGCATGTTGCCGAAGCGAAGTACGGAGGGCGGCTGACCGCAGCATTCGCCGAACCGGGCGGCGACGCGCTCGAGGCGCACATCGACTCGATGCCGAACGAGGCCTATCAAGAGCTGTTCGCGCTCGACGGCCCCGATGTCCGACGCAAGTTCCTGATCAATGCTGGCGAAGACGTCCGGAACCAAGTGAGCGACCTCGACGATGCGCAGCTCAAGCACCTGGTCACCGATCTCGGCGGACACGATCTCGGCCTGCTCGTCGACACGTTCCGGGAGTGCGACGCCACACCCGATCAGCCATCGGTGGTCTTCGCGTACACGATCAAGGGCCATGGCCTGCCGATGGCGGGCGATCCGATGAACCATGCTGCACTGCTCTCACCCGAACACGTCGACGCGTTTTGCAGCGAACTCGGACTCGACGCCGACACCGAATGGGATCGTTTCGCTGTCGACTCACCCGAGGGCCAGCTCTGTCGCTCGGTCGGCGGCGACATCAACAACGCCCCACCGACACCGCGCCCGGCTCTCCCGGTGCCGGCGGCCGCCCGATCGACGGTGACCAACGGCGCGACCTCGACGCAGGAGGCGTTCGGCCGTGTCCTCGCCTCCCTGGCCGACGTCGAAGGTGTCGGCGAACGCCTCGTCACCACGGCCCCCGACGTGTCGATCTCGACCAATCTCGGCGGATTCATCAACAAGCGCGGCGTGTACTCCCACTCCGAACGTGATGACCACCACGGCGGCGCCGATCGGCTCTTGAAGTGGGCGCCCGGCCCCACTGGCCAACACATCGAACTGGGCATCAGCGAGATGAACCTGTTCATGCTGCTCGGCCAGCTCGGACTCAGCCACGACCACCACGGTCAGCACCTTCTTCCTGTCGGGACGGTCTACGACCCGTTCGTGTTGCGGGGGTTGGACGCGCTCATCTACGGCGTCTACAACGATTCCAAGTTCGTCGTTGCTGGCACGCCGGCCGGCGTCACGCTGGCTCCCGAAGGCGGCGCGCACCAATCCACGATCACCGCGTCGGTGGGTGCGGAGTTGCCGAATATCACCTACTTCGAGCCGGCGTTCGCAAGCGAAGTCGATTGGCTGCTGTGCGATGCGCTCGACCAGCTCAGTCGCCCCGACGGCACGAGCGGCTACCTGCGCCTGTCGACTCGACCAATCGACCAGACACCGTTCGCGGCCGTGCTGTCATCGATGGGGGAGGACCGACTCAGGGCGCAGGTGCTCGCCGGGGGTTATCGCCTCATCGACGGTCATGACGATGGTCGACCCGGCGTCACGCTCGTCACGACCGGAGCGATGGCACCGGAGGCACTGGCAGCAGCCGCCGAGCTCGACAGTGAGGGAGTGCAAGCGACGGTGGTGCACCTCACCAGCCCCGACCGCGTGTATCGCAGCTGGCGGGCGGGCTTTGCTCAGTCGGCGGCCACCGCGAGAGTGGTCCGAGCGCCGAGCCAACTCCATCGGCTGGTGCCAGCCGTCGAGCGACGCCGACCGGTCGTCAGCGTGCACGACGCCGCCAGCCACAGCCTGGCGTGGATCGGTTCCGCGCTCGGTACGCGGCAGTACACGCTCGGTGTTGATCGATTCGGAGAGTCGGGCACGATTGCAGACCTCCACGAACTGACCGGCATCGACACCGGCAGCATCGTCAACGCCGCGCTGATCGCCGTCAGCGAAGTCGACCCCTACACCGACTGAGTCACAGCGGGGCCGGGTACATCTGTGACTCAACACGGTGACTCAAGCCATGCGATGAGTCCACGAGCGCACTGTTCGCCCCGAATCTCATCGCCTGGTCAGTGTCAGTGGATCTGGAGCACCGAACCTCGACTGAAGTCCGGAGCGGGCGAGCCGTAGGCCGCGGTGACGGAACGCGGTACCGAGATGTCGGCGAGATACAGCGCACCGACAACATCGGAGTCACGCATGCCGACCTTTGGCAGGGCGAGTGTGAGGGTGGCATCGGCGCGGACGGCGGCACCGGGTGTTGCTCCCGTGGTGACATCGAGTCCGCTCGGCGTGTCGAGCGAGACAACGGTGGCGGCATGAGTGTTGACCGCCTCGATCAGCTCAGCGCTGCGGCCGCTCGGCGCGCCGCGCAGTGAGTATCCGATGAGGGCATCGATGACCACGTCGGCGGCGCCGATTGTCGGAGCGGTCGGCACGCCCATCCGCTGGAGAATGTCGAACTGGTGAGCCGGAACAGGCGACAGCTCGTTGCCGGGCCGGGTGGTCGTGACGGTCACGTCGACACCGGCGTTCGCGAGATGTCGTGCTGCGACCAACCCTCCGCCACCATTGCCACCGGAGCCAGCAGCGATCGCCACTCGTGTCGGCGCAGCGAGATCGAGCACGAGGCGGGCGAGGTTGCGACCGGCGTTCTCCATCATCTGCAACAGCTCGATGTGGAGATCCTCGATCATCACCCGATCGACTTCGATCATGTCGGCTTCGGTGATCCACGCCACATCGTTGGGGTCGATGGTCGGGTGCGCTCTCACGGGATGCTCACAGCCACATGTAGGTCGTGGTGGCGCTCGCCGCTCGCTTGCCGTTGGGCAGGAACAGATCGATCTGACCGAATACCAGTGACCGACCTGGCTTGGTCACGTGTGCCTCGAAGGCCACGGTGCCGATGTCTTCGGGCACGGCGCGTTCGAAGTTGGTGTTGAGCGACACGGTCGTGAAGCCCCGGTCGGGTTGATCGAGCGACATCATCACGAACACCATCCCGGTGTCCATGCAGCCGAGGATCGCCTGGCCACACATCACGCCTCCACCGTGCGTGATGTGATCGACGACGTCGACCTCGAACCGCACCCGTCCCGTGGTTGCACTCACGATTCGCAGATCGAGATCATGCATGATTCCGGCGCCACCTTCCGCGTAATTCGTGGCGATGCGTTCAATCATGGCGGGGTCAGATTCTGCGACTTCGGTGCTGCTCACGCGTCGGACATTAACGACGAGCCGTCACCTCGCTACGGTCTCAGCGTGCAACTCAACACCATCCGCCGCGGATCCGGCGACCCCATTGTGTTCATCCACGGCCTGGGGACCGCCGCGTCAACATGGGACGCATGTGCCGAAGCGCTTGCCGATCGCTACTTGACGGTCGCTGTCGACCTCCCGGGTCACGGTGACTCGCCCTGCCCCGAGGATCGGGCGGCGTTCACACGCGACGCCGCGCTGAACGACCTCGACGTGCTGCTTGGCGAACTCGACGGTCCCGCTGTCTTGGTCGGCCATTCGCTCGGTGGCTACTTGGCGCTGGCACACGTCGCGACTCGGCCGAACGTGGCTCGCGGCATCGTCGTGCTCAACACGGGTCCCGGTTTTCGCGACCCTGAGAAGCGTGAAGGTTGGAACGAGCGCTCTCGACGCAATGCGCACCGGTTTGGCGTGCCCGAACGCGTCGCCGATTTGAACCTGCAAAACGACTCGGTGGTGATGGATCGTCTCGCCGAGACGACTACGCCGACACTCGTCCTCGCCGGTGGAGCGGATCGACCGGAGTACACCGGTTCGGGCCAGTACCTCGAGCGCAAGATGCCTGACGCTCGATTGGTCGTCCTCGACGGCGGCGGTCACTCGATGCACGAAGACACGCATGCCACCGAAGTCGCCGCACTCATCGCTGACTTCACCGCCAACCTCGCCTAACCCTGCGCCCAACAATCCAAAATATGTTGCGAGCGTGCGCCCGACGGGCATTGTCCGCGCAAATTTCGGGTTGTGGGGGTGGGGTTGCGAGACTTGAGAATGGCGTCGATCCACTTTGAGGACTTCACGGTCGGGCGCGTGTTCGAGCTCGGGTCGGTCACGGTCACCGAGGAGGCGATCATCGAGTTCGGTCA
>JAJCXU010000588.1 GCA_029263275.1 Ilumatobacter sp. | reverse complement strand
CTCCTGAACATCGGCGAGATCTGGGAGCACGTCGCCGAGGACTTCGCGCCATTCGGCGTCGACGTCACGACCGAGGAGCCGACCTTCAACGAACTCTGGCGGTCGAGCTACAGCGACACCGAGTACGGCACCCACGTCGTGATCTCGCCGACCCAGGACTGGTACGGCAGCTCTGGCGGCGTCGCCTACGTCGGATCGTTCTTGTGGGTCAACGAACGCTCACCCGCACCGGACCTGGAACCGGTCGTCACGCCCGCCTACGTGTTCTCCGACGCCCTCGGCGGCGGATACCCCAAGTATGTCGCCGAGGCCGCCTCACACGAGGCAGGCCACACGCTCGGCCTCTCCCACGACGGCATCGGGTCGCAGAACTACTACGGCGGACATGGCGTCGTCGGTGGCGGCGGCTGGGCCCCGATCATGGGGGTCGGCTACTCCCAGAACGTGACGCAATGGTCCGCTGGCACCTATCCCGGCGCCACCCAACAGCAGGACGACATCGCGATCCTCTCCAGCCGGCTCGGGTGGCTGAGCGGCTCAAGCATTGCGGGACTTCCCACACTCACCGATGGCAACGAATTGATCGGCACTGTCGAGCGCAGCACCGCCTCAGTCGATGTCGACATCAGTGTGGCTGCTGGCCAGACCTCGATCGCCGTCGTTCCCGAGGTGCCAGACAGCAACCTCGTCGTCCAAGCACAGCTCCTCAGCGGCAGCACCGTGTTGTCGACGGCAACGCCAGCCACAGCGGGCGGTTGGCAGCTCGACTTCGTCGAAACACTGCCAGCCGGCAGCTACACGGTGCGATTGACCTCCATCGGCTGGGGCAGCGTCGAACCGGACAATCTCACCGGCTTCCCGAGCTACGGGTCGATCGGGCGGTTCCGGATCAGCCTCGACGTCGTCCCCGACGACTCGGGGACCACTACCACGACGGCCGCAACCACCAGCACCACCACGACGACCACGACGACGCCAACTGGTGGCGACACGACCACAACCACCAGCACCACCACGACAACGACCAGCACGACCACGACCAGCACCACGACGACAACGACCACAACGGTGCCACCGAACGACCCGATGACGACGTCCGGCCCCGCCGGCTGTCTGCCCACCTCGCGCGGCGGATGGATCGGCTTCAGCGAGCAGCAAGCCGCCGACACCTGCTTCTCGACGGCGACACGACTCGGCTGACATCAGCCGCCGGCGCACACCGCGACGACGTGAGCCCGGTCAGCCCGACGCGGTCACGGTGAGATTGCGCAGTTGACGCAACGCCACCGACAAGGTGGTCAGGTCGAACGCTTCGGCTCGACGTATCTCTGTCTCCATGTCGATCACACGACTGACCGCCGCCTCGTTGGCCTTGATCCACGCGAGCGGCGAACCGTCGGCCGTTCTGATCACATTGCCGGTCAGGTCGGCGAGCACAGTCATCAGGTCGTCACGAAGCGACGCTCGCGCTTGCGTCTGCCAACGATCCGACCGGGGCAGGTTGCCAATGCCATCCCACAGCCAGCCGATGTCGAACGCCTCGAACACGGCCCAGTACGCGACGCCGGTCTCGAGCACATCGCTGCCCGCCCGGCGCGCGACCTCGATCACGTCGAGACTCGTGTGCAACCACGGCCACTTCGCTGATCGGCGGGCAAGCTCATCTGGCACGCCGACCGCGATGCGCTCAGAAGACAGCCGGTCGATGTCGTCGTCAGCGCGGCCGTCGACCATGTCGTCGAGCGACTCGGCGAGGGTCCCGAAGCCCTCGGCGAAATCGTTGATGGCTGCACTGATGTCGAGCGGAGCGGGACGTCGCCTGAGGAGCCACGTCGTGACGCGCTCGGCCATCCGCCGAACGTCGAGAAACAGGGCGATCTGAGTGTCGAGATCGATGCTGCTCCCCAGCGCCTCGACGTCGCTCCACAGCTCGCGGAAGCCGACGATCTCGCGCGCCGCAACGAACGCTCGCGTGACGTCCGCGACCGATGCGCCCGACTGCTCGCTCATGCGATGGTCGAACGAGATGCCGGCGAGGTTGACCATGTTGTTGACGAGCCCCGTCGTGATGATCTCGCGGCGCAGGCGGTGGTTGAGCAACACCGACGGGTGGCGCTCGCGGAGCGCACTCGGGAAGTAGCGCAGGAGGTCCGCCTCGAGGACCGGGTCGTCGGGCAGATCGGTGTCCATGATCTCGCCGATGTCGGCGTTCTTCGTCGAGGCGATCATCACCGCGAACTCGGGCGCCCGAAGGCCACTCCCCGCGCTCTGGCGTTCCGCGATCTGCTTGTCGTTCGGCAGATCTTCGAGGGCTCGATCGAGATGTCCTTCGGCTTCGAGGACATCGAGGTAGCGGGCGTGGACATTGACCATCGACCGCGACTGCGTGCGCGCGATCATCAGGGCCAGCGTCTGTGCACGGTTGTCATCGAGCACGAGTTCCGCCACTTCATCGGTCATCTCGACGAGCAGATCGTTGCGTTGCACATCGGTCAGTGCCCCGTCGGCAACGAGCTGGGCCAGAGCGATCTTGATGTTCACCTCGTGATCACTGCAATCGACGCCAGCTGAGTTGTCGATTGCATCGGTGTAGATCAACCCGCCGTGCAATGCGAACTCGACGCGCGCGAGCTGGGTCAGGCCGAGGTTGCCGCCCTCGCCGACGATGCGGCAGCGCAGCTGGTCGCCGTTGACACGGATTGCATCATTGGCTCGGTCACCGACCGCTTCATGCGACTCGGTGCTCGCCTTCACATAGGTGCCGATGCCACCGTTCCACAAAAAGTCGACCGGTGCACTCAGAATGGCCGTCAGCAATTCGTTCGGCGGGAGTTCGGTGACGCCTTCGTCGAGGTCGAGCGCGACTCGCACCTCGTCAGTGATCGGAATCGACTTCAACGATCGCGAGTGCACACCCCCACCGGGCGACAGCAGCGACGTGTCGTAGTCCGCCCAACTCGAACGCTGCAGCTGGAACAGCCGTTGCCGCTCTGCAAACGAGACGGCCGGGTCCGGGTTCGGATCGAGGAACACATCACGGTGATCGAACGCCGCGACCAACTTGAGGTGTGGCGACAGCAGCATGCCGTTGCCGAACACGTCACCTGACATGTCGCCGACC
>JAJCXU010000587.1 GCA_029263275.1 Ilumatobacter sp. | reverse complement strand
CGCGATCGACGCGCTGAAGGAGACGGCACCGATCTGGAAACACGAAGTCTGGGCCGAGGGCGCCGACTGGGGAACAGGTGCACACGCCATCACCGACGCTGCGTCGGTCGGGGCAACGACATGAGCGTCGTCGTCATCATCGTCGTCATCGTGGTGGTTGCCGTGGTGCTGGGTCTCGGACTCCGCAGCCGCACTGCCAACGACGGTGTCGACTCCTTCCGGCGCCAGATCGACGCCTTGTCGCCAGAGGCGCGCAAGCCAACGATCGACCAGGTGAAGTCGGCCGAACGCCTGGACGACGATGATCGCGCTGACGGCGATGACAGCGCGCCGTGACCGCGCCCGGTGATGCGGCCCGGCGAAGGGTGCCCCGTTCGGGCGACTGCCTGAGCCAGACTGTGGCTGGAATGACCAGTCGTTCAATGACACACGGGAGAAACTGATGGCACGTGACCTCGCCATCGACCTCGGCACGGCCAACACGCTTGTCTACATGAAGGGCCGCGGCATCGTGCTGAACGAGCCGTCGGTCATCGCGTTGAACCGCCAGACAGGTGAAGTGCTCGCTACCGGACGCGAAGCCTGGCAGATGATCGGGCGCACGCCCGGCTACATCGTCGCGGTTCGTCCGCTCCGCGGTGGGGCGATCACCGACTTCGAAATCACCGAGCGCATGATTCGGCTGTTGCTGCAGCGGGTCGGCGTCAGTCGCTTCACGCGGCCGAAAGTGGTCATCTGCGTGCCCTCGGCAATCACCGAAGTCGAGCGCCGCGCCGTCACCGACGCGGCGCGTCGAGCGGGAGCCGCCGACGCAAACCTGATCGAACAGCCGATGGCCGCGGCAATCGGCGCCGACTTGCCCATCGACGAACCGGTCGGGAACATGGTCATCGACATTGGCGGCGGCACCAGCGAGACCGCAGTCATCAGCCTGGGCGGGATCGTCGCACTCGAAGCCGTGCGCGTCGGCTCGTTCGACATCGATGCAGCGATCCAGAACTACGTGCGACGAGAGCACGGCATCGCCATTGGCGAACGCACCGCGGAAGAGATCAAGGTCGCCATCGGCTCCGCCGACCCGACCCACGACGAAAACCAGGCCGAGGTGCGCGGCCGCGACCTGATGACCGGGCTGCCCAAGACCGTGTTGCTCACCCCCGAAGAGGTGCGTTTCGCGATTGAAGACGTCATCTCCTCGATCGTGTCCTCGGTCATCCGGTGTCTGTCGAAGGCGCCGCCCGAGCTGTCGCAAGACTTCCTCGTCCGCGGCATGTACCTCGTGGGCGGCGGCGGTCTGCTGCGCGGCCTTGCCGAGCGCATCGAGCGTGAGACCGAAGTGCCGGTGAAGATGTCGAACGTGCCGCTCGAAGCGGTCGTGCTCGGCGCCGGACATGTCATCGAGCACTACGAAGCGCTCAAGGGCATGTTCATGGGCGCCCGTCGCTGACCTATTCTCCAAAATTCGTGGTGAGGTGGCCCTGACAGGGCACTCTCGCAACATATTTCGGCATGGACGGTGGCGGAGACATCTCAGCGAAGCGGGCGATGCTGGCGTATGGTCACGCGGCATGCGGTTGGCCTCGGAGATGCTTGACGACTATCGCGACGGGTTTGCTCAGCTCATCGACGAATTCGACGTGCCGAAGAGCTTCCCGCCCGAGGTGTTGGAAGCCGCCGAGGTCGCGGCGAATCGTCCACTCGGCGGCTCTGACTCGCCGCACGTCGATCGGACCGATGTCGAGTTCTTGACACTCGACCCGGCAAGTAGCACCGACCTCGACCAAGCGTTCGCGGTCGAAATGGCCGGCCCGGGCGACGACGCCGATGTGGTCCTGCGCTATGCCATTGCCGACGTCGGCTGGTTTGTCCGCCACGGCGACCCGATTGATCGCGAGGCCTGGAAGCGTGGCGTCACGGTCTACATGCCGCATGATCGCGTTGGATTGCATCCGCCGCGAATCGCTGAAGACGCAGGATCGTTGCTGCCCGGTGCGCCCAAGCCGGCGGTCGTGTTCATCGTTCGAATTGCGCCGGACGGGTCGGTCAGCCTCGATGGTGTCGAACGAGCGCTGATTCGCAACCGAGCCAAGCTCGCGTACTCCACGGTGACACCGGCCGACCTACCACCCGCGTTTCCTGAACTGGCGCGCCGCTTCGAGATCGGTGAGCGGACTCGCGGTGCCGACCGAATCCAGATGCCCGAGCAGGAAGTCGTTCGGGTCGAGCATGACGGAGTACCGGGGTTCGATCTGAGGTTCCGTCCACGAAACGATGCGGAGAATCAGAACGCCGCGATGTCGCTCGCCACCAACATGGCCGTCGCCGATGCACTGCACGCGGCTGGCACCGGGCTGTTCCGGACGATGCCCGCGGTCGACGAGCGCCGCATTGGGCGGCTTCGCCACAGCGCCCGGGCGTTCGGACTCGATTGGCCGAAGGGCCAGTCGCTGTCGGACTTCGAGAAGTCGCTGCCAGCCGGCGAACCGAAGACCTCGGCGTTTCAGCTCTCCGTCAGGCGCGCGAGCGGAGGCGCCTCATATGAGCCATTCGACCCCGACGTGAAGCCGTGGCATGCCGCCGTCGCTGCCACCTACAGCCACGTCACCGCGCCGCTGCGTCGACTGGCTGACCGTTACGTGATCGAAGCGGCGCTGTCCGTCGCGAATGGCGACCGGGTGCCAGAGCAGACCGAACAGGCCTTCACCGACCTGCCCCAGGCAATGCGTCAAGGCGACAGCCGTGCGAACCGCGTTGATCGAGCCGCCATCGACCTCGCCGAAGCCATCGTGCTGCATGGGCGAGAAGGCGAAGTGTTCGACGCAGTGGTCACCGACGAAGACGACCGCGGCGCCCGGATCCAGCTGTGCGACCCGGCAATCGTGGCGCGCGTCGTGGCGCGTCGCGTCGACCCGGGCGATGACATCCAGGTCAAATTGGTCAATGCCGACCCCATCGAGCGTCGCGTCGACTTCGAACGCGTCGGCTGACCTCTCGTTTACGCCGCGGTTTCTACGGACGGTCCGCAGAACTTCGGACACAACGGATTGATCAGGCTGGGGCGAAGCGGCTGACCGTGCCGGCGGTGCTCACGGCGAACAGGTCGCCTTCGCCGCCGACGGCGATGGCAGCGAGCTGACCGAGTTCGGCGAGTTCGACGATGATCGGGGCGCCCGGCTGAGAAGTGGGGTCGTACCCCCAGATGCGTCCAGAGCAGAAGTCGCCGTAGACGTACCAGCCGAACAGATCAGCAACGACGTCGCCGCGGTAGACAGCGCCGCCACTGACCGAGCAGTCGCCGTCGTCGTGTGAGTACTCGACCACGGGAGCGGTGTGGCCGATCTCGTCCTGATCAGTGTTGAACCGGTCGGATCCCTCGAAGGCACTCCACCCGAACGACAATCCCTTGCCGGCCCCGAGACCGTTGATCGCCGGTGCGAAGTCGATCTCTTCGACGTCGCCTTGGCCGACGTCGGCGATCCACAGGTCGCCGGTGAGCGAGTCGAACGAGAACTTCCACGGATTGCGCAAGCCGAGCGCCCAGATGGCGGGGTCCGCGCCTTCGACATCAACGAACGGGTTGTCTGGCGGGATCGCGAATGAGGCATTGGCGGTGGGCTGTGGATCGATCCGCAAGACCTTGCCGAGGCGACTCGACAATGCCAGGGAGTTGCGATCGGGGTCGTTGGCTGCCCCGCCGTCGCCGAGCCCGAGGTACAGAAAGCCATCGGGGCCGAAGGTCAACTCGCCGCCGTTGTGATTGGCGAATGGCTGCTCGACGGAGAGGACTTCTCGCCGGGATGCAAGATCGAAGATCGCGGTGACGGGGTCGATCGCGTACTCGTCGAGCACAGTGTCACCCGAGCGGTTGCTGTAGTGGACGTAGGCGCGATCTGCTGCGGGGTCGAAGGCTGCGCCCAACAGCCCTTGCTCGCCGTCGGCGGTGATGAGTCCGCCGATGTCGAGCACGATGTCGGCAGACAGGTCGTCGACAGCGAGGATGCGCCCGCCCTGCTCGACGACAAAACTCCGGACATCATCGGGACGAGTCGTGAGTTCGACGGGCGAGTCGAATTGGGCGACTTCGACCAGCGCGACAGCTGGAATCGGCAGTGGGCCGGTCGGCACGGTGGTGGACGGGCCGGTTGCGAGTTCTTCAGGTGAAGCGGTGGGGAGGTCGATGTTTCCCGACGGTTCGAGCGGGATCGTCGTGGGGGTTGCCAGCTCGGTGACGGTCGACTCGGTGTCGGTCGGTGCCACCGTGTCGGAGGGTGTGTCCGCAGGCACCGTGGCAAACGTCGCCGATGGATCGTTCGTCGGATTAGCCCCCGAGCTGTCGCCATCGCTACTGCCGCCACATGCAGCGACGAGCAGAGCGGCGCCGAGCACGGCACCGCTGGCAACCCGGCGGCTCATGATCGGCCCACGCGCGTGAGTCCCTCCTGGACGACGCTGATGGCGAGCTGGCCTTCGGAGGTGAAGATCGACCCGCGGGCCAAGCCGCGCGCTGACGCGGTGCTCTGTGCAACTTGGTCGTAGAGCAGCCATTCGTCGGCGCGGAACGGACGGTGGAACCACATCGCGTGGTCGAGACTCGCCATCTGCATGCCCGGGCTGTCCCACGCCAATCCGAAGGGGAGCACGGTGGTGTCGAGCAGTGTCATGTCGCTTGCATACGTGACGATGCAGGCATGGAGCACTGGATCGTCGGGGAGCTCTCCGTTGGCGCGTAGCCAGACCTGCTGGGTCGATGACGGATTTCCCTTGCGCATCATCGGATCACCGTTGACATAGCGCACGTCGATCGGTCGCGGACGGTCGTACCAGTCGCCGATCTGGTCGGCGTACGGTGCCATCCGCGTCTTGAAGTCGGGCAGTGATTCAGCACTGGCCAGGCCGGTCGGCATGTCGACCTGGTGGTCAGGGCCAGGCTCTTCGTTGTGGAAGCTTGCCTGCAGGTTGAAGATCGCCTTGCCGTGTTGGATGGCCACGACGCGTCGAGTGGCGAAGCTGCGCCCGTCGCGGATGCGATCGACCTCGTACAGAATCGGAGTCTTCGGATCGCCGGGACGCAGGAAGTAGGCGTGGAGGGAGTGCACCATTCGCCCGGGTTCCTCGATCGTGCGAGCAGCGGCCACGAGTGCTTGGCCGGCGACCTGGCCGCCGAAGACGCGTTGACGATTCTCGTCGGTTGATGCGCCGCGGAAGATGTTGACCTCGATCACCTCGAGGTCGAGCAATTGCACCAAGTCGTCGAGCGCGGCCTGGTGGTCTTCAGGGTTCGGGTCGTTCGCCGCGTTGTGGGTCATGCCACGCCAATATTGCCATGCATTGGTGCAGAAGCGGACGCCGGTTCCACCGGCCAGTTGCTGTCGACCACCCCTCCGGCGGCTCCATGTCGACCGGCCCGCAGCCCGACTCGATCATTCAGTCGGACGATTGGTGAATGCTGTCGCCCGAATTGCTGCGCTCGGCCGGGCGATCCGGTTGACTGACACACATGCTTGCTGACCAGAGACGTGCGCTTGCGCTGGCCACCAAAGGGTTCATGCCTGAAAATGAGGGCGACGCGCTCTGGGCTGCAGCGATGGAGGCGGTCACCGCGGTGCCCGATCTCCCGATGCTCGAACTGGGCTCGTACTGCGGGCGCTCGACCGTCTGGCTCGGCGACGTCGCCGAGCGGTCGGGCACGGTGCTCTACGCACTCGACCATCACCGTGGGTCAGAGGAGAACCAGTCAGGTTGGGCGCACCACGACGCCGACGTGGTCGACGAGCGCATCGGCAAGATGGACACGCTGCCGTTCTTCCGGGCGACGATTCACGACGCCGACCTGGAAGATGCAGTCGTCGGTCTCATCGGCCGAGCCCCGCTGATCGGAACATCGTGGGCCACCCCGCTGAGCTTCTTGTTCATCGACGGCGGCCACGGCGAAGAGCCTGCCCGTCTCGACTACGAGCGGTGGACTCCGCACGTTGCGATCGGCGGAACGCTCGCGATTCATGACGTGTTCCCTGATCCCGCCGACGGAGGTCGCCCGCCGTACGAGCAGATCTACCTCCCGGCGATCGAGTCGAATCGGTTCGTCGAACGTTCGGCCACCGGCTCGCTGCGCATCCTGACCCGCGTCAGCTAGCGCTCGTTCAGAAGAACGGTCAGGCGGCGTCGATGCGGATCTGCAAGGCGCTGGCACCGTTGCTGAAACCGGCGCGAATCATGGCAGCCACTGCATCTGCGAGCTGACCGACGTCACCGTCGATCGTGGTGGCGAACGGTCCCATGTCGGCCTGGAGACCCGCCGCTGCGGCAGCGTCGATGACCGCTGCAACGTGCGGACCCGGATCGTTCTCGCGGAACGGCTCTACCAGGACTTCGAGATGTGCATCGGCCATGAATGCAGAGTATCCAGGCCGTCGTGATCGGTGCGACTGCGCCGCGAACTCAGCGCGAACGGAGCGCCGATGCTTGACGTTTTGTAAAGCTCGTTTGGTACTGTCCACCCCGTGATTGCCGCTTCGACCAACCGGACGGCTGCCGGTGCGCCCGAAGGTCTACGGATCAACCGTGACCGGCTCGTGTCGCGGTTGATGGCACTCGGCGAGATCGGGGCGATCGACGGCACGACCGGATGCGCCCGGCTCGCCCTTACCGATGAGGACAAGGCCGGCCGCGATCTCGTCGTGACCTGGATGCGCGACCTCGGCCTCGAGATCTCGATCGACGGAATCGGCAACGTCGTCGCCAGCATGACCGGCTTCGACGGATTGGCACCGGTCATGACGGGGTCGCACATCGACACCGTCGGTACCGGCGGACGCTACGACGGAAACCT
>JAJCXU010000586.1 GCA_029263275.1 Ilumatobacter sp. | reverse complement strand
CCCGAACGTGCTGGATTTCTCCAGTTGCTCAATGCAACCCGGCGAGCTGCAACAGGTCATCGATGACAGTGCGGCTGACCCGTCGGTGCGGCTCGGAGGCGCGATTCTTGGTCAGCCCGTCACGGTCGTGAAGCTGAGCGGCAAGACCAATCACTTTGGCCGCCATCTCGATGGCACCTACATCGACTTTGCCGCCACCGTGCCCGACACTGCGGTCTGGATTGCGGAACACCCGTGGACTCGCGAGCAAGAGATCATGACGGACGACACCGGTTGGTGGACGATGTACATCGTGAAGGACACCGGCGTTGATCTGGAGTTCTCGTTCATCTTCGATCGGCCAGATTGGATCACCACCAAGACCAACGTGATCAGCGTGGGCGATGTTGACAACACCGACCTCGCCATCCAGTACATCGACCCGGAGTTCTACCGTGAGCTGATGTTGCCGTTCGTCTCCGGCATGGTCATCGAAAACGGCTACCCCGACTTCGAGTTCGAGAACGCCATGGTCGTGACCGTCGGCAAGACCTGGGCGAGCATGCACGATGACCGGCTACCCCACGGCGACCCGGGTGCAACCGCCACCGCAGAACCCGATGCGCCGGAGTCGATCGGCCCGATCTACTTCAACGAGGACGTCATCCCTGACATCGCCTGGTCAGCTACCTCACTGGATGGTGGCGTCCTCTGGTTGAACATGCCGTACGGCGAGACCTACTCGGTCGCAGCGGAGAAGGAAGGCGTCACCTACCCCACCGTGAAGTTCAACATCGACGAGGCTGATCGCTCCGCCGGAGTGCAGCTCTACATCGCCTCGCCTCCCGACTCGCTGGAGGGAAGCAACGACTCACCTCCCGGTGACGACTGAACACACCGCGAGGTTCGACGCCGCTGCCTTCACCAATTGGTTAGTAGTCGAACCAGAGGTCGAGGCCACCAGATGGCCACGATCCGCCACCGTCGATGGTGTCCTCCCACCCCCCGGCAGCATTGCCGCCGTCGAATTCGAGTACCACCTCGTACCCGCCCCAGGACCCGCTGGACGGCAGGCAGTAGTCCGAGATGCCGATGTAGTACCGCCCGCTGACCGGAGCGCTCATCCACGTGAACGTCTCGACGTGTTCATCGAGCGGTGGTGAATCCTCGACAGTGCACGAGGGAGCCGCGTCGCCGCCGTACACACCTTGCTCGGGACCATCGACATCGAGGTCCAGGTCGACGGGCCCCCACCAGCGAACCACGACACGCAGCGCGAAGGTGTCGGCGACGGTGACGTCCTCGACATCGACGTACAGGGTTGTACCCGGTTCCACCGCCGTGCCGCATGTGGACGATTGCCACGTGACCCGGCCGTCGGCGTCAGGGTCGGATGTCGTGTCGACATACTCGGAGACGACAACACTCAGGCCGACGCCCTCGGCATCACGCACCGCGTCCGCCAACAACTCGCCCTCCATACAGGGAACGGTCACGAGGTCTTGGCCCTCACCAAGCCAGATTCTCACCGTCGAACCGGCCGGGACGCTGGTTCCGCGAGAGGGATCCTGGTCGACCACCGCTCCGATGAGACCGGTCTCTGAATCGACGGTGACGTAGCCGGCGACAACTGTGCTGAGGCCGAGATTGCTCAACCGGCTCCGCGCAGCACTCTCGGTATCGCCGTACAGGTCGGGAACGGTCGACATCTCGGGTGCTGCACCGATCCAGACCGTGATCGTTGATCCGCCATCGACCATTGTTCCGCCCGGCGGATCCTGATCGGCGACCACACCGTCAAGTCCACTGGCCGAGGTCACATCAACCGACCCGGCGACGCGTATCTCAAGGTCGAGGTCTCGCAACGTCCTGGTGGCGTCGTTCTCGTCGTCACCGATGACATCGGGCACCGCGACTTGGTCAGGCTCGGCTCGTGGCGTTCCGATGGTGATCGTGACGATGCTCTCGGCCTCAACGATCGTGCCCGGTATCGGATCCTGAGAGATCACCTTGCCGATCCGATCGTCGCCAGGATCGAGCTCGACGCGGCTGCCAACGATTTCGCGCGCGAGCAGGCCGACGTCGTCCGCGGCGCGTTTGGCCTCTGACAGGGTGAGACCGACGAGGTCGGGCACCTCGACCTCGGGCAGCTCGCCCGGCCGCGGGATGTTCTCCGTCTCCTTGATCTCCAACGCCGGGGTGAAGTCGGCATGGTCGGCTGTCTTGATTCCAGCGACTTCGTACTGTGGATCGTCGCTACGCGCCAAGCAGAAGTAGCTCTTGGCCGTCGCATTGCCCTCACTGCTGCCGTGCACGATGAGGTCCTCGCCGGATGGCCAACTTTGCGTCGAGAGACTGCCGCCGGCCATCAGCTGTCCGTCGTCGTTGCAGGTTGCGTCAGCAGGATCCGCGTTCGGGTCCAACAGCTCGGCGAGCGGGACGCCCACGTCGGCATCGAACACGGCGGTGAGATCCGGAATGACGATCTCGACCCAGTGGTGGAGATCAACGAGATCACGACCGCCCTTGCACTTCTCGGCCTTCCAGAGGCCGACATCGCAGACGGTCTCGTCGAAGTACGTGCCGTGCTTGTTCTCCGAGCTCCAGATGAAGTACGGATCGTCCGATGCCGTCGGGGCCATCGCGTCCCACGCCCGCAGTCCTTCGCCCCACGACACGGGAATCGAGGGGCACGGATCACCCTTGTTCCAGCTCCCCCCGACCGAGTCTGATGTCGCTCGGAGCAGTCCGCCGCCTACCTTGCCGTCCGCTGGCCAGCGCGTGTGTGCGGCAGCTTTGCCGCCGACGAGTTCGAAGTGAGGGTCGGTGAGACCACAGCGGTCGCTCGTCTCGTCCGACCGGGCCAGGCCGACGGAGAAGCCCTCATTGTCGCCGGGATGTACGCCCATCACCTTGGCGATCCCGCCGTCCTCGGCAAAGAAGACGGTGTACGTGATCTGGACCGTGGCGGCGTTGACGAGACGTTCGGTCGAGTTGCCGTCGGCGTCGTAGGGGTAGACCTTCGCGGTGATTCGTTCGATCTCACCGCATTTCTCGTTGTCGGAGAGTTGGAGGTTTGGCATCCAAGCTTGGGCCAACAAGGCCCGCTGACCCCACTCGTCCGACGCCACCGATCCGTGGGTCCGCAACTCGGGGAGCATCGTGCCGTAGTACTCGTCGAGACTGAGCGGGCGCCCCGACCCGTCCGGAAAGCTGCCCGGCCCGGCCCGGTGGCAATCCTTGACAGTCGCCTGCGTGATCAGTTCGACGACGTCACCCACGCGGGTGGCCACGACGGCCCCCTCGATGACCTGCCAGAGACCGTCCTGCATCCGGTCGGGATCGAGCGTGAGTGACCCTGCCGCGTAGTCGTAGACGCCGTTGCCGATCATCACAACGCCGCTCTCCACGGTCTTGTAACGCTGCTCGACCCACTTCGTGCCCGGATCGATGACGTTCTCCTTGAACGAGCTGCACAGCCCGCAGCTGAAGCCGATTGCCCTCCGCAGACCCTCTGGCCCCTGCGGAACAGGCGCGTCCAACATTGCATCCAGCCCGGCCAGCGCTGCATCGGCGTTGACCTGGCCTGTTGCGCTCAAGCCTTCCTCTGCCACGAACTCGGCGCGCCGTGCCACCTCGACGAGCGCACCCGCCGTCTCTCGCGCTCCGTCGTCGCCCTCGACGAACAGCCAGATCTTCTGCTCGACATCGTCCACCGCCCAGAGGTAGCCGTCACTTCGTACGACGTAGAGGAAGCGGAGTTCGGCCAGGTCGATCAGTTCCGGCAGTTCGGTGTCCTGATTCATGATCCATTGACCGCCGAGTGGTTCGAGCGACGGAAGATCTGCAGCGAACCGATCGATGTCGCTGACAGTCCAAACGTCGCCTTCATCGACGAGGTTCGGCGTCCCAGCGAGTACCCACTCGGCCCATTCCAGCGTTGCGGGAGGCACGTCCGTGCGGAGCGCGAATTCGAAGTCGTCTCCCGAGGGGACGAAGGCTCCGGCGATCGTGCCCAAGGCGGTCGAGGTGGTCACATCGCCGTCTGTCGTGCGCAGGGTGACGTGCTCGTCGCTGAACTCCATCGCGTCGCCTTCTGGAGTGACCACCTCGAGTCCGGTGTTCGGACGAAGGTCGAAGTCGGTGAGGTCGACGTTCTCGGTGAGGATCTCCTCCACGGCCTGCGTCGAATCACCGCGGCCCCCGTCGCCGCCCCAGTCACCCGAGAGGAGGAGGTATCCGCCGCCCGCCACCAGCGCGACAGCAGCAGCCGCGCCGACTCCGACGAAGAGTGGCTTTCGGGCACGTCGCCCGCGGCGGTCCTCGCCGGCACCCGACTCGGGAGGCTGTGCGGACTCCGGTGGTTCGGCACGGTCGGGTTCGGAATGGACGACGAGCGCGAGTTCGTCGCCGCACTCCTCGCAGAACCTCACCGATTCTCGATTCTGGAATCCGCAGGAAACGCAGGTGGAGGTCATGGTGCTACTCCTTCGTGCCCTCGAACCGGATCTCGATCAGGTTCGGATTGTCGCTTCTCACCCAACTGTCTTCGTCGACGTTCCCGGTCGGTCCGCTGAGCTCGCCCCCGGCACTGGTCTCTTCCCAGGTGAGCGCCCACTCGAACTCGGTACTGGTGATCTCCCACTGCCGAGTGGTGCCTGTCTGACGAAGGACACACCCGGCTTCTCGGTCAGGGCAGTGGTCGCCCGCGAGCACCATCGGCGTCGATGGTGTCTCGGCGAAGGACGGGCACCAGAGGGTGCCCTCGACGACGATTTCGGTGTTCGTCGTCTCTGTGGCGATCAGGTTCGCAACGACCGCGTCGCCTGGGCAGGGTCCGCTGCTCGAGCGGTCGTCGTAGTACACGCCGACCGCGTCGTACTGAGGGAAGTCATCTGACGGGGCGAGCGACAGCCATTGACTCGAACCGTCGAGATCAGTGCTCTCCCACGCGCCCGCCCAGTCGTGAGCGGCTGGCACCACCTCTGACTCAGGGGCTGGTGTCGATGAGCCGCCGTCATCATCTGTGAGCAGGAACCAACCAGCAATTGCTCCAGCCGCGACAAGAACGACCAGGGCGAGGCTGATGAGCACGCCGCGCCGACGGCCTCCGGCCTCGGCGACGACCGGCGCGATCTCTGGCTCGCGTGCGGGAGTCGCCTCGGGCGTGGATTCGGGCTCGACTTCGTCCACGGGCACTGCTGAATCGCCGCCCGACGCCTCGGCGAGAGGGTCGAGCGGTCGTCTGCAATTGCCGCATGCCTGTGCCGTCACTCCGACGGGCTGTCCGCAGCCCGCGCACGCGACGAGTCGACGTTGACCGCAATATCCGCAGACCTTCGCCGTCTCGGGAATCTCGCCCTCGCACGAATCGCACCGCATACGCATGTCTCCTGCTCGACGTTCAGAAACTCGCTATGGCCAGTGTCCATCTGCGCCCGGGCAAGCGCCAGAGCCCAAGGTCATTGGGATGTGGCGGAAGCCCTGCAGCAGCGCCGGGGCACCAGGCGAACGAGATCGGGACTTCGTGCCCTGCGCCGACGACGGTGCGCGGGCGACGATGCAGGTATGGACGATTCAATCGTTGTTGAACAGTTCAAAGCCTTGGGCGACCCAGTGCGCTGGGCGATCGTGCGTGAACTCCGTGTCGGTACTCGGTGCGCCTGCGAACTGTCTGACATCGCCGACGTGTCGCCACCGTTGCTCTCCCATCATCTGAAGGTGCTGCGCGAGGCCGGCTTGATCGTTGGCACAAAACGCGGGCGTTGGGTCGACTACACACTCGACACGACCGCACTGCACGACCTCTTCATGCACACTCAGCCGCAGGTGGCCGTGTCATGACCACGCCGGTGCTCGACGACGGCGTGGTGCAGTCCGCGCCGCGCCGTCGATTGTTCTTCGCAGCGGGCGCCGTCGCTTGGTTGTTCCTCTATCAGGCGAACCTGCCGTTCTGGGACTGGATCGTCTACGACGTCGGGGGCCTCGACGAAACCACTCGCGTCGGCGGCGCGGTGCACTTCTTCTTGTACGACACCACCAAGATCGCGTTGCTCCTCACCGGGGTGATCTTTGTCGTCACCGTGCTCCGCAGCTTCATGTCCGTCGAACGCACCCGCGCGCTGCTGGGCGGGCGACGCGAAGGCGTTGGCAACGTCGCCGCCGCCGGGTTGGGGGTGGCGACCCCGTTCTGTTCCTGCTCGGCGGTTCCCGCGTTCATTGGCTTCGTTGCCGCTGGCGTCCCGCTCGGTGTCACTCTGAGCTTCCTGATCGCCAGCCCACTCGTCAACGAAGTTGCCATCGTCTTACTCCTCGGACTCTTCGGTTGGAAGATCACACTGCTCTACATCGCCGGCGGCATGACCATCGCCATCGTCTCTGGCTACGTGCTCGGCAAGATGCACCTCGAACGATGGGTCGAGCCGTTCGTGTTCGAGACCCGCCTGCACGGCAAGGTCATCGACTCCGCGGAAGGGTTGAGCTGGGACGACCGCATCGCAATGGGCCGCGAAGAGGTCGGCACCATCCTCCGCAAGATCTGGCCCTACCTGCTCGTCGGCATCGCACTCGGCGCCGCCATCCACGGGTGGGTCCCGGAACAATGGATTGCCGACAACGCCTCATCGGGCCTGTGGGGAGTCGTCGTCGCCGTCGGACTCGGCGTCCCGCTGTACTCAAACGCGGCTGGCGTGCTCCCACTCGTGGAGACCCTCCACGACAAAGGCCTCCCGATGGGCACCGTGCTCGCCTTCATGATGAGCGTCGTCGCACTGTCGATGCCCGAAATGATCTTGCTGCGACGCGTCCTCAAGAAGCCACTCATCGCCACCTACGTCGCCGTTGTCGCCACCGGCATCCTCGCCACCGGCTACCTCTTCAATCTCGTCGTCTGAACACCCCGATCTCTGACCCTCAACCCTGGAAGGACCATCCTCATGGACATCAAGATTCTCGGCACCGGATGCAAGAAGTGCCAACAGCTCGAAACCCTCACCCGCGGCGCAGTCGCCGAACTCGAACTCGACGCCGACATCAACAAGGTCACCGACCCCGGTGAGATCGCTGCGTGGGGCGTGATGGCCACCCCCGCACTCGTCGTCAACGACGAAGTCGTCATTGCGGGACGCGTTCCCACCGCACAGGCTCTGGCCGCACTCCTCACCAACGCCTGACCACGGACACGACCCCGACAAGGCTTCAAGATGAGTACTCGATCCGTCGAAGAGTCTGTATGGGGAGTGCGGGGAATTGTCGTTTCGTGACCGCGCGTGCGGTGGTCGAGTGACGGACACGACATGAGTGGACAGTTCCGGGTGTCGGTGGGGTTCGTCGCGGCGCTTGCTGCGTGTGCGATGACGGCGTCGGTGTTCGCAGCCTCCACGTCGATTCAGGCGCCAGCCTCAGCGTTTCGCCCAGCGGTGCGGCTCAATCAAAGTGCGGGCCCGTCGGTTGGAGGATGTCCGGTCTTCCCAGCGGACAATGCGTGGAACATGCCAGTTGCGGCGCTGCCGCTGCATCCCCAGAGTGCCGAGATCGTGAGCACCATCCAGTCCAACGGTGGGGACTACTTGCACCCCGACTTCGGCGAGAACCCGGCGTACGGAATTCCCTACGTGGTCGTGCCGCCCGGTTCGCCACGCGTCCCGGTTGTCTACGACGCCTATGGCGACGAGAGCGATCCGGGACCCTTCCCGATACCTCTCGATGCACCGATCGAAGGCGGTGCAACCGCCAGCGGCGACCGCCACGCGATCGCGATCGACCAGGGAACGTGCGAGCTGTTCGAGCTGTATGTCGCCAGGCCGTCGCCGTCCGGATGGACAGCAGCGTCGGGAGCCCGATTCGACCTGAATTCAAATGACCTCCGTCCGCTGGGCTGGACGAGCGCCGACGCAGCGGGCCTACCGATCTTTCCCGGCCTGGTGCGCTACGACGAGGTCGCGGCTGGCGAGATCCGTCACGCGATTCGCGTCACGTTCAGCCGCACCCGGGCCGGCTACGTGCTGCCGGCGACGCACTGGGCATCGAGCCGTACGGATCCGACATTGCCGCCGATGGGCCTCCGGCTCCGGCTGAGCG
>JAJCXU010000585.1 GCA_029263275.1 Ilumatobacter sp. | reverse complement strand
GTCCCAACGCCAGGTGACGCCGCCGACGTCGTCAGGGCACGACCCGCCCGGGCACACGAGATCGCCCAGATCGACCACCGACACGTCGGGGAGCGTCGAGGCCCACTGCTCGTAGAAGGCAGCGACCGCTCCCTCGCGTGCTCCCACGTCATCGGTCCAGGACGGCGACGTTCTCGGTGCGGTGGCGACGAGCAACATGGGAACCTCGGCGGCGCCCGCCTCGAGATGAAGCTCATCAAGCAACGACGCGAGGAGTTCGAAGTAGGCAGTGGTGCCGAACTCGAACAACTCACCGTCCACCCACCGATCTTCCAGATCGTTGGTGAGATGTACTGCCAACACGTCGACCGATGTGAGTGATTCGCGGAGCTCTGCTCCCCAGTCGTCGCAGAAGCGTGCCATCGAGACGTGGCTGTATTGGCCATTGGGTTCGAGGACGGCAACCTCACCTGGCAAGAACGAGCACGCCGGCTTCGCGATCGACAACACCTCGATCACCTGCGGATCGAAGGTCGTCTGCTCCGGGGTCCACTGTGTGAATTCCAGACCGACCGCGCTGACCTCGCCGCCGATGATGGTGTGCAACACCGAATCGCCGAGCACCGCGACCTTCACCGGCTCCGGGGCGACCGTTGTCGTGGGAGCAGCGACGTCACCAGTCGCGACTACGGGGTCGCTGCCGGGCGCCTCTGTCGTCGCGGGGACAGAGGAGACGGCGGGAACATCCTCGGGAGCCTCGACCTCAGCGGTGACCACGACCGGCGACGGCACGGCAGTCGCTCGGGCGAACAAGGCGACGACCACGGCGATGGACAGCGCGGCGGGCACGACGGCGCGTCGACCCCAACGTCGACCGAGCACACCGGCCCGGATCGGCCGCTCGACGAGGAAGTAGCTCGCCACTGCAGCGACAACACAAATCGCCAGGCGCACCAGTGTCAGCGTGAATCCATCGATACCTGTTCGCTGCCGGTCGAAGATGACGAGCACGGGCCAATGCCACAGATACAAGCCGTAGGACAACGCCCCGACCGCGACCAGCGGCCGGAGCGAGAAGACGGTGCGCATCGATCGACTCGACGCTGCTGCGATCACGACCGCCCCGGCAGCGAGTGCGACGAGGAAGAACCCACCCTGGTGGAGCCAGCGAGCGTCCTCGGCGCCGACACGAGCGACAACGGCCAGCACCGCAAGGCCCGTCCATCCACCGAAGCGAACGGCTGCGCGATCTGCGGCCGGGCGCCCGAAGAGCGCTGCGCCGATCACCGCGCCGACGAGCATGGAGTGCGCCCGAGTGTCCGTTCCGAAGTAGGTGCGTTCGGTTGACGCCCCACCGATGCTCAACCACGCCATCCAGGCGGCACTCGCCACCGCGAGCAGTCCGGCGACGATGCCGAACCGTTTTCGAAGGCCGGATGCGCTGCCGACTGTGGCGAGACCGATGACGCCCAGCGCGAGGACGACATAGAGCTGCTCTTCGATGGCAAGCGACCAGACGTGGCGAAGCGGGGACGTCCCGACGACGATGTCGGTGTACGTGGTGCCGTCAGCGATGAAGATCCAGTTCGACACGTAGGTGACGGTGCCGAACCCATGTCGGCGGAGTCGAGCGAGCTCGACCGGTTCGGCCCATGCCGCCGAGTAGACGGCCAGCGCGATGAGCACGACGAGGAGCGCGGGCATCAAACGTCGCAGCCGCCGTACGAAGAAGCGGGCCGCATCGACCGTCCCGGTCGTCACCCGTTCCCGAAGCAGCAGCGAACTGATCAGGAATCCGGACAGCACGAAGAAGACGTCGACGCCGATGAAGCCGCCGGGGAGCCACGAGGGCTCGAAGTGATAGACGATGACCGCAGCCACTGCAAGGCCGCGGAGCCCATCCAGGCCCGGCATGTGCTCCAGCCCTCCCCCCGGTTTCGGGCTGGAAGCGGCAGGCGAAGTGGTGGCGACCATTGAAGAACCGAACGCAAGCAAGTCTGGATGTCGCTTGTTGCTGAGCAGCCGACGCGAGGCTAACGAGCGGCAGCCATCACCATGTCACCCACCAACTCTCACGTCTGCACCCGGTCCGGGTGTGAGTCAGGCGAGGAGGCGGGTCAGTTCGGCGTCTGCGGCGGCGTGGGGTTCGTCGCCGAGTTCGAGTTGCAGGCGGCGGAGTTCTGCCTGCAGGTCGAGGGCCACGGCGCGGTACGACGGGTCGGCGATCACGTTGTGCATCTCGGCGGGGTCGACGACGAGATCGAACAGCTCCCACTCCGGGACCTGGACGGAACCGTCCGCACCCACCTGGCCGAGCGGGTCGTTGTAGTACCCGATCAGTTTGTGCGTCAGTGTCCGCACCCCGTAGTGCGCTGGCACGTTGTGCGCACTGTCGCCGTGCATCCAGTACCGGTAGTACATCGACGTGGGCCAGTCGGCGGGTTGCTGCTCGCTCAAAATCGGCATGAGGCTGCGGCCCTGTATGTCCTCTGGCACCTCGATACCGGCGAGGTCGAGGAAAGTCGGTGCGAAGTCGACGTTGACAGCCATGGCGTCGCTGCTCGATCCGGCAGGGATCACGCCGGGCAGACGGGCGAGGAACGGCATGGCGAGTGACTCCTCGTACATCATCCGTTTGTCGAACCAGCCGTGATCGCCGAGGAAGAATCCCTGGTCCGAGGTGTAGACCACGAGCGTGTTGTCCGCCAGGCCCTCGTCGTCGAGCCAGTCGAGCATCCGGCCGACGTTGTCGTCGATCGATGCGATCACTCGCAGGTAGTCCTTGATGTACCGCTGGTACCGCCAGCTGATCTCTTCGCGCTCAGTCAGGCCGGGCGGCACCGGCGCCTTGAGGTCGATGATGGGATCGAGGTCCATCATCCGCATCTCCATCGCCTTGACTACGTCGGCTCGGCCCTCGTGGTCGTCCCACAGCGTGTGCGGTTCAGGAATGTCGACGCCGTCATACATCGTGAAGTGTTTGCGGCTCGGTTCCCACGTGCGATGCGGCGCCTTGTGATGACACATCAGTGCAAACGGTCGGTCGGCGTCGCGCTGGCCAAGCCAGTGCAGGCAGTCGTCGGTGATCAAGTCGGTCACGTAGCCACCGCGCTCGATCACGTCGTGCCCGCGACCATCTCGCCTCGGCTGCAGCATCACCGGGTTGTGATAGTGCCCTTGGCCGGGCAGCACCCGCCATCGATCGAACCCGGTCGGGTCGTGTTCGGGGCCATGTCCGAGATGCCACATGCCGAACATCGCCGTCTGGTATCCAGCTGCCTGCAACCGCGTCG
>JAJCXU010000584.1 GCA_029263275.1 Ilumatobacter sp. | reverse complement strand
CGGCGGCCCCTCGACGGTCGTGCTCACTGCACAGACGCGAGGCACTCGGCGCCTTCCACTGTCGATTCCGCCCATCGCGGCACGGTGCGGCATCGACCTTTTTCCGATCGACGTCACCGACGACGGAGAGGCTCACTGGCTCGAAGCCTGCATGTGGCCAGATCAGCGCGACCGCTTCCTCCGCTTGCGCGCTGCCATCGAGATTGCTCGAGAACGCCCGCCGGAGCTGCTCGCTGGCGACGCCGTCGAGTCAGTCGGGCCAGCCGTTGCACGGATGAGGAACGCAGCGCATCCCGTCGTCACCAACTCCTGGGCGCTCAACTACCTGACGCCAGATCAGCGATCCGCGTATGTCGCGGCACTCGACGCGGCCGGCAACGACGACGATCTCTCCTGGGTGTTCGTCGAGGCTCCCGCGCTGACACCGGAACTCCCGTGGGAATTCGCCACTGAACCTGACGACCCGCACCTGACGGTCACGACCTTGGTTCGGTGGCGTGGAGGTGTCAGAACGGTCGAGCACCTCGCGACGTCACACCCGCACGGCTTCTGGATCCACTTCGTCTGAGTCAGCCGCCGAGTTCGTCACGGGCGTTGTTGAGCTCCTTGAACAGGATCTCGCTCATCTCGCCGGCGTAGGCATTCTCCGGGTCAGCCCGAACCGCGCGATCGAGGGCATAGGCGTCGTCGCCGACCAGAATTCGCCAGCGTTCCGCGAGCACGTCGGTCAAGATCACCGTGGCGGCCTCGGCGGCGGTCATCGGGGCGTTGTCGTGGAACATCTGGTCGGCGAGCGCCATCAGTTCGCGTTCCTGGGCGGTGAGTTCACGAGCACCGAAGTTCACCGAGTTCTGCACGATCGACGTTCCGATGTGGCCCGGCATCACGACCGACACGAGCACGTGGGGCGCGTTGACTGCCATGTCGGTGATCAGTGCTTCGGTGAAGCCCTTCACCGCGAACTTCGCAGCGGAGTAGGCCGTGTGGGGGCGATCTGGCCCAATCGACGCCCAGAAGCCGTTGACACTCGAGGTGTTGACGATGTGGCCCTCGTCTGACGCCATGATCGCGTCGAGAAACGCGAGCACGCCCCAGCGGACACCGTTGAAGCAGATGTCGAAGCAGCGATCCCAACTCTCGCGGGTGTCGGTGACGACACTGCCCCCGCCGCTGAGGCCGGCGTTGTTGAACAGCAAGTTGATGTGCTCGCTGTCGTGCGTTGCGAGCACTTCGTCGCGAAAGACCAGCATGGCCGCCTCGTCGCTGACATCGCAGGTGTGCGTGGTGATGCGGATGTCCGATGCCGGTGCTGCCGCACGCGCCAACGTTGCGGTCTCCTGCATCCGTTCGTCGGAAAGGTCACACATCGACACATGGGCCCCGGCAGCAGCCAATTGCACCGCGAGTTCGCGCCCCATGCCGGTGCCTCCGCCAGTGATGACCGCAATCTTTCCCGCAAAGCTCTTCATGGAGCGAACGTAGTGGTCGACTCAGCGCAGCGAAGAGGCGAACGCGATCTGCAACGCAGCGACAACGACGCTCGATGTCGGGCGGAACAGCCTGAGCGACGTACACGCGTCGCCATGTCCCCGAGCAGCGGACGGTCTTCCTCGTCGACACGAGCGTCAGGAAGGCCCAGAGCGTCGCCGATGGGATCGAACCGCTCGTCACAGACCTCGCGAATCGGTGGCTTCACGCGGCGCCCGCGCGGCGCGACTCGAATGCACGCCACAGCGCTTCGATCGCTGCGCCCGATGTTGGCCGCGTGACACGCAGGCTCGTGCAGCCGTCGGTGCCCGTCCTTCCCGACGCAACGACGCGGAGCCGATCGGTCGCCGTCCGCATGTCGAGTGTGACCGACACATGGTCGACGTCGTCTGCATTCCAATGCGCCTGCACCGTCGACACGGTGATGCGCACCCGACCGTCATCGCTGCGCCCAGCGCTGCGGGTCAGATCGGAGAACGGGCAGTCAGGCGGTTTGTCATCTCCTGAGCAGTTCCACGTTCGCGCCGTCGTTGTTTCGAGTTCCGGAACGGGCCCGAGCTGGAAGTCGACGAAACAGCGTGAGATGTACCCGTCCAACATCGTTCGCACGTCGGCGGATGGTGTGGGCTGCAGACTCCACTCGACTGCCGCGCCGTTGGCAAGCTGCGTCGTTCGACCCCAGCCGAGGTCGACGCCGTCCAAGTCGGCATCCGGGTCGAGGACCACCGGAGGAGGCACGCGCAACAGCTCGACAATCGCGGACAACGATGCCCCGAGCACCGTGTCGAGGCCACTCGTCAACCGAACGTGTGCCGTGTCGAGCTCGCCAGGATCGAGCCCGGCGAGAACACGTCTCGCGGACATACTGACCAGCACTTCGCACACAGAGAGCCCGCCGCGCTGCACGAGGAGCCGCTCGTGGCGGCCGCGCAAGTCTGCGCCGTGATAGTGACGCCCGCTGATCAGATACACCGAGAGGTCGCGATGGCGGTGCTTCACGAACGACGTCTTCAGGTCGAGACCCGTGGCAACGACACCTTCGTCGGCAGCGTCGCCACCATCGATGGCGAAGGTTCCGACCAACTCGGTCGAGTGCACGCCCAGCGCTTCGATCACGCGGTTGACCTCAACCGCAAGAGTGCTGGCAACGGCGTCAGCGGATTGGATGGCGATGTCGTACTTGTTCGCGACGCCAGCCTCGAAGGTCGAGTCGGGCGACGGCCGTTGCGTCGTCACGTTGGCAACCTATTCGACCGCGGCCGCCGGAGCGCGGAACCGCCACGGAGTCTCGACGCCCTTGGTGATCCCGACGCGCGGCCCGACCAGCGGCCGCTGCGGTGGCGGGGTCCCGTCGTCGACGATGGTGACGAGACCACCGATGAGGTCCGCACCATCGTGCTGGGCGGCGATTCCCAGCGCTTGGCACAGTTTGCCCGGGCCATTGGCGAGTTCGCGGTCAGGACGATTCGAGCGCCGAAGGCGCATCACGGCAAGCCCGTCGATCGGTTCGATGGCTCGAATCAGCACGGCCTGACCGCTGCCTGGCTCGCCCGTGACGACGTTTGCGCAGTAGTGGATTCCGTAGCTCAGATAGACGTACAGATGGCCGCCTGGTCCAAACATCACGGCATTGCGGGCGGTCTGACCGTTGTATGTGTGGCTCGCTGGGTCGTCGGGCATGTACGCCTCGACCTCGGTGATCCGTCCGCTACAGACCACGCCGTTGATGTGCGCGACGAGGCGCTTGCCGAGCAGTTGCGGTGCGACGACCGGAGCGTCGCGGGTGAACCACGCTCGGTCGAGCGGCCGGTTCATGTCGCAACGTCAGCCGAACGAGGCGAGGCC
>JAJCXU010000583.1 GCA_029263275.1 Ilumatobacter sp. | reverse complement strand
GACGCGGGCCGTACGATCTCGAATCACTCACCGTGCTGCTGTCGGGCGGCGCGCCCCTTTCAGCCAACCTGAAGGCCGAATTCCTCCAGCAATTGCCCACCGTGATGATCGTCGACGGACTCGGGTCGTCTGAAGCTGGTGGCCAGGTGACGCACGTATCCGCCGGGGCGGATGCCTCCACGGGCACCTTCGAGTTGACCGCTGGCAACGTCATCCTCTCCCCCGACCTCGATGCGGTCCTGCCGACCACCGACACCACGACAGGATGGCTGGCCAAGACGGGCCGCCTTGCCCTCGGCTACCTGGGCGACGCCGAGAAGACCAACCGGACCTATCCGACCATCGACGGTCAACGCTACGCCGTGCCCGGCGACCGCGCCCGCTACGTCGACGACGACCCCGAGGACCTGCTGGTCGAGCTACATGGCCGCGATTCGGTCACGATCAACTCTGGCGGCGAAAAGGTCTTTGCCGAAGAAGTGGAAGCTGCCATCAAGGCACATCCCGGCGTGTACGACTGCGTCGTTGCCGGACGGCCGAGCGAACGTTGGGGCAGCGAGGTGGTTGCCGTCGTGAGGATCCGCCCGGGCCACGACGTCGACGATGCAGCACTTCTGGCCGAGGCTGAACGCCACATCGCCCGATACAAGCTGCCGAAGGAAATCATCCGCGTCGAAGAGATCGTGCGTTCGCCGAGCGGCAAGGCCGACTATCGCTGGGCGAAATCCGTCGTTCTCGTCTGACCGCACCGTTTTGCCCCGCATCGGTTGACGCCGGTCATCTATGGTGAGCGGCGAACCTCACGAACAGAAGAAAGGTGGGCCTGACATGGGTCTTCTCGACAAACTCAAGGGCGAACTGGTTGACATCATCGAGTGGATCGATGATTCCCGATCGACGCTGGCCTGGCGCTTTCCTCGTTACCACAACGAGATCAAGAACGGCGCACAGCTCATCGTTCGCGAGGGCCAGAAGGCCGTGTTCGTGTATCGCGGAGCGCTCGCCGACCAGTTCGAGCCCGGGCACTATGAGTTGAAGAGCGAGAACCTGCCGATCTTGTCCACGCTGCAGGGTTGGAAGCACGGCTTCGACAGCCCATTCCGCAGCGAGGTGTACTTCATCAATACGCGCCCCGTCACCGACCTGCGCTGGGGCACCCCGCAGCCCGTCACCGTGCGCGACCCCGACTTCAAAATGGTGCAGGTCCGGGCCAACGGCCTGTGCGTCGTCAAGATCGCCGACGTCGAGATCTTCCTGAAGGAAGTCATCGGCACCGACTCAGCCGTCGAAGCCGACGAGATCGCCGAACTACTCCGCCGAGTCATCTCGATGGCCTTCTCCGACATGGTGCTCGAGACAGGTCTCGGCGCCATCGACCTGCAGGGTCAGCAGGTCTCGCTCTCTGGCAAGCTCGCCGAATTCGTCCAAGAACGTGTCGACGATGAATTCGGTCTCGAAATCCCCGAGATGACGATGAACATCTCGTTGCCCGACGAGATCACGCAAGCCATGACCCGTGGCGTGGCCAAGGGCGTCGAAGCATCGGGCTTCGTCGAGAACGTCGACCTCAACAAGTATCAGCAGGCACAGGTTGCCGACTCGATGCTGGCCGCGGCGCAGAACGAAGGCGGCTCTGTCATGGGCGACATGATGCAGATGGGAATGGGCGCCATGATGGCGGGCCAGATGGCCCAGTCGATGCCCGGCATGGCCGGCGCACCGCAGCAACAGCAGGCCGCACCCCCGCCCGCCGCAGCACCCGCTCCCCCGCCACTGCCTGGCCAAACGATGTATCACGTCGATCACGGCGGCCAATCGGGCGGCCCGTACAACATGGGCCAGATGCAGCAAGGCATCCAGGGCGGCCAGGTCACCGGGCAAACCCTCGTGTGGGCCCAAGGAATGGCCGGATGGGCACCAGCACAAACCGTGCCCGAGCTGCAGGCGATGTTCGCCGCACCTCCACCGATGCCGCCGACCAGCGCCACACCTCCGCCGGTGCCTCCGCCGGCACCCGCTGCTGAGTGACCGACCGCCGATGAGCGACCAGCCACCTCCACCGCCTCCGCCACTTCCCGACCCCGATCGGTCACCGCCGCCCCCGCCACCGCTGACCGGCGACGAGGCCACACCCGACGAGGAAGAACTCTCCCTTGCCTCGATGGCAATGAAGCACGGGACCGAGGACAGCCGTACCTACCCGTGCACCGCGTGTGGTGGAGAGCTGGAATTCGACATCGCCAGCCAGTTACTCAAGTGCCCGCACTGCGGCAACACGCACGAACTGGTCGAGAACGACGGGGAGGTCAACGAGCAAGACCTCCGTCAGGCTCTCGAACTCGTGCAGTTCAGCAAGCGGTCACACCTCCAGCGGTTCACCGGCGCAGAGAAGGAAGTCACCTGCCAGAACTGTGGCGGCAGCACCATGTTCTCCGGATCCCTGACTGCGGAGAAGTGCCCGTATTGCGCGACGCCGATCCAGCGCGACGATGTGCACGATGCTCCAGAACGCCTGCCCGTCGACGGAGTCCTCCCGTTCTCGATCGACGACAAAGAGGCCAAAGAACTCATCGAGAAGTGGATCAGCAAGCGCTGGTTCGCCCCCTCCGAATTCAAGACCTACGGCCGTACTGGCTCGTTCTCCAGCGTGTACACGGCCTACTTCACCTACGACGCCGAGGGGCGCCAGCTGACGGTGAAGGACAAGCGCGGCTTCACCACGAGCTCGACCTACGACAAGCCCGGCCGGCGCACGCACACGACC
>JAJCXU010000582.1 GCA_029263275.1 Ilumatobacter sp. | reverse complement strand
GACCGTGTAGTCCCCCGGCTCGGTGACCCAGCCGCCGTCGAGGCGCAAGTCGGTCATCTCCCAGTCGAGGTCGATGGTGGCGGTCACGGTTGCTCCCGCCTCCGCATGGACTCGAACGAACCCGATGAGACGTTCGGCGGGACGTTCGTGCTCACTCGTCGGGAGACCAGCGAACGCAAACAGCACCGTCGATCCACGGCGTGACCCGGTGTTGGTGACCGAGACCTCGAGACCGGCGCCCGCCCCTGTCCAGTCAGCGGCATCGATCGCGAACGTCGTGTATCCGCCACCGGCACCAAACGGGAAGTGTGCATCGTTGCCGTCCCGATCGAGCTTCCATTGACCGTGGAACAGGTCGTACACCACCGATGTGGCGTCCTTGTCGAAGTCGGGCAGGTGACCCGGGTCGGTCGGGATGACGAACGGCAGCCGCCCGCACGGCTCGGCGTCTCCGACCAGCACGTCGGCGAGAGCGCTACCGCCTTCGACACCGGCGTACCAGCTGACCAACACCGCTGCGACGTCGTCGGCCCACGGCATGAGGACTGCCGAGCCGCATTGCACTGAGACCACGACTCGATCGCTCACCGCGACGGCGGCGGCGATCAGTGCCTCGTCGTCGGCGCTGAGCCGGAGCGACGTTCGGTCGCCGCCGGGCGCCATCCCGCCTTGTCCATCCCCATCAGGCACCGCCGCCGCCTCGGTCGCCGCTGAAGCCGCACCAGCGCCGAGGGTCGGGTGATCCATGGGCGGGAACACATCAACGGCCAGCGCCGCGGGGCCTGCCTCGTCGGTGTATTCGCCCTCGTCCTCTTTGGTGTAGCCGACGACGACAACGACGAGGTCCGCATCCGCGGCGATCGACGCATCGTCATCAGAGTGCTGAACTCGGTCCGCTCCGAATCGGTTGCGTAGTCCGTCGAGTGGCGTGACCACACTTGAAGCCTTCACGTCGCTCGAACCTCCATCACCGAGATTCTTGACCGCTGCCAGCCTTCCGAGCACCGCGACCTTGTTGATCGCCTCGGGCGAGACCGGCAGCAGATCGTCATTCCGCAACAAGACGGTTGCCGCCGCTGCGGTCGAGCGCGCGAGCTCGCGGTGCGACGCACAGCCGACGACATCAGCGGCGGGGGCCTGCTCGAAGACGTCGACGAACCGCAGCAGGGTGGCCACGATCCGCACGACGGCAGCAGTGACGTGCTCCTCGGTCAGTTCGCCAGACTCGAGTGCACGGGCAAGATGCATCGCCCGCTGCTGCTGGAAGGGCATCTCGATGTCCAAGCCGGCGCGCACCGACTTCGCTGCATCCCGTAAGCCGAACACGAAGTCGCTGATGATCATGCCGTCCCAGCCCCACTCGTCGCGGAGAATGGTGGTGAGCAGGGTCTCGTTCTCGCCGCACCACTCGCCGTTGAGTGAGTTGTAAGAACTCATCACCGAACCCACTCCTTCACCGGCGACACGCTCGAAATGAGGCAGGTAGACCTCGTGGAGCGCCCGTTCGTCAGCGACCACGTCAACGGTGAATCGGGCGTTCTCCATCGAGTTGACCGCGAAGTGCTTCATGCAGGCAATCACGTGCCGCTGGAGCCCCCGTGTGAAGTTCTGCGCCATCACGCCAACGTGGTGAGGGTCCTCGCCGTACGTCTCCTGGGCGCGGCCCCAGGCCGGGTGACGCAGCAGGTTCATACAGACCGCGCCGGTGAACGTCGCACCGCTCGCGCGCATCTCGGCACCGATCGCGTCGCCCACCCGCTCCTCCAGTTCCGGGTCAAACGCTGCCCCGCGAGCCATGCTCACCGGGAACGCCGTGGCATCGGAGATGACGCAACCGCGCGGGCCATCGGCGAACTGAATCCCCGGAATGCCGAGCCGCTCGACGTGGGCCGCGGGCCAGGGGTGGGTGTAGTAGCCGCCCGCGACCATGTCGAACAGGCCAGGCCAGAACGGGGTGTCACCATCGAGACACCCGAGCTTCTCGTCGAGCGTCATCGAGGCAACCAACGCCGACGCTTCACCGTGTCGATCAGCACCGCCCGCAATGCGTTGGACGGCCGCTGCAAAGTCGGTACTCATCGCCGAAGACTGTCACAATGGGTCCCATGCCAGGCGCCTTCCTCCACCCGTTCGCCAAGCCAAGCCGCGGACGTTTCCCATCCATCACCAAGGGCAAAGGTGCCCTCGTCTGGGATCACACCGGGCACGAGATGATCGATGCGATGGCGAGCCTGTGGTACTGCCAAATCGGCCACGGGCGCGGCGACATGGCCGACGCAATCGCCGGTCAGATGCGCCAGATCGAGGCGTACTCCTGTTTCGACCCGTTCACCAACGGACCAGCCGACGCGCTGGCTGAGAAGATCGCCAGCCTGACTCCGATGCCCGACGCTCGGGTCTTCTTCACCAACTCTGGCTCCGAGGCAATCGACTCGGCGATGAAGTTGGCCCGGCTGACCCAAGTGCTCGATGGCCAACCCGAACGCCGCTTGATCATCTCCCGCGTCGGCGGGTATCACGGCACGAACTACGGCGGCACGAGCGCGCAGGGAATTCCGCTCAACAAGGAGGGGTACGGAACGTTGCTTGAGGACGTCGTGCAGGTACCGGCCGACGACATCGAGGCGCTGTCGGTGCTCATGTCCGAACACTCGAACCGTGTCTCCGCCGTCCTCACCGAACCCGACCAGGGCGCCGCGGGCGTGCACCCACCGAGCGAGGGCTACCTCGCCGAAACCCGCCGGTTGTGCGATCAGCACGGCGCACTCCTGATCTTCGACGAGGTCATCACCGGCTTCGGTCGCCTCGGCACCTGGTTCGCAGCCGACCACTACGACGTCGTGCCTGACCTGACCACGTTCGCCAAAGGCGTCAGCTCGGGGTACATGCCACTCGGCGGCGTCATTCTCGGCGGTCGGGTCAGCGAAGCGCTCGAGTCCGACCGCGACTTCATCCTGCGGCACGGCTACACCTATTCCGGTCACCCTGCGGCGTGCGCGGCCGGGCTGAAGAACATCGAGATCATCGAGAACAACAACCTGCTCAAGGCTGCCAGTGGCATGGGCTACCGACTCGAGCGTGGGCTTCAGGCCATTGCCGACGATGGCGGCATCGACCATGTCCGCGGCGTGGGAGCAGTGTTCGCGGCCGGGTTGCGCCCAGACCAGAACGCGATGCACTTGCGCGATGCCATGATCGAAGCCGGGGTGATCACTCGGGCCATCGGCACCGACGCCATCACGTACTGCCCTCCGTTCGTCACGACCGACGAACAGGTCGACACGATCATCGACGTACTCGCCGAGGCGGTCGCGTAGACGGTCAGGCGTTGCGCAGGAGGTCGATCAGGCTGCTGGTGTCCCACCGGTCTCCGCCACGAGCGATGACCTGCTTGTACATCTGATCGACGATCGCGGTGATCGGCAGGCGAGCACTGTTGCGCTCGGCCTCCTCGAGACAGATGCCCAAATCCTTGCGCATCCACTCGACGGCGAAGCCGAAGTCGAACTCGCCGTCAGCCATCGTTCCTGCCCGGTTGTCCATCTGCCAGCTCTGCGCCGCGCCCTTGCCGATGACGCCGACGACCTCGGCGATGTCGAGGCCAGCCCGTTCGGCGAAGTTGAGTCCTTCGGCCAACCCTTGCACCACACCCGCGATACAGATCTGATTGACCATCTTGGTCAGCTGCCCGGAGCCGGACGGCCCCATGAGCGCACACTGCTTGGCGAATGCTTCGATCACGGGCACCACACGCTCGTAGACCTCGACATCGTCGCAACCACACATCACGGTGAGCTGTCCGCTTTCGGCACCTGCCTGGCCACCGGACACCGGGGCATCGACGAACCCGATACCTCGTTCCTCGCACGCCGCAGCCACCTCACGAGCCAGGCTCGCCGAGGCCGTGGTGTGATCAACCAGGGTCGACCCGGGCGCCATCGTCGCGAGGACGCCGGTGTCGCCGAAGACCACCTCGCGAACATCGTCGTCGTTACCGACACACATCATCGCGATGTCAACGCCCTCGGCGGCTTCGGCTGGGGTGGGTGCGGCCTGGCCGCCGTTCAACGCGACCCACGCCAATGCCTTCGCTCCGGTGCGGTTGAAGACGACGAGGTCATGCCCGGCGCGCTTCAAGTGGCGGGCCATGGGAGCACCCATGACGCCAGTGCCAAGAAAGGCGATCTTCTTGTCGTCGTCAGCTGGGTCATTCCCGGAGTCGGTGGTGGTGTCGTCGCTCATGACGAGGATTCTTCCAGGTCACAACCGCACGCACGGCACGCCCTCCCCAGAGTCACAGTTGTACCCGGCCCCGCTGTGACTCGCCGCTGTGACTCGGGAACCGCACCGGACAGCGCCGAGTTTGCGAGAATGAGTCGATGGCGACCGAAGCACGTTCTTGGACGGTGACCACGTGGAACGTACGCGGGTCAGCAAAGCCCGACACCGAGGCACTCGCAGCTGCACTCGAAACCGAATCACCCGATGTGGTGGTGTTGCAGGAAGTCAGGCAGAGCCAGGCGCGCCAGATCGCTGAGCAGCTCGGCATGCGGTACACGTGGGCCCTGAAGCACTATCCGTTCACACCGCTCTTCGCAGATGCGGCCGAAGGTTTGGCGATCATGACCCCGCACCTGCTCGACGCTGCCGGGCACAGCGAGGTCAGCGAGGGGCGAACGAAGTGGCGCTACAAGCGCCGCATCGCCCAGTGGTGTCTCGTCGGTCGTGCCGACACCTCGGCCTACCGCATCTACAACCTCCACCTCTCGCCGGGTGACGAGGGGCCCGCTCGATACGCCGAGGCGTTGGCTGTCGGCGAGATCATGGCGGCCCATGGCGACGCGCCTCCCGCAGTCGTCGCCGGCGACCTCAACGACGACACCGACCCGAGCATCATCGCCGCGTTGCCCGGCATCGAGCACATCACGCCGCCGGCGACCAATCCGGCAGCTTCACCAATGCAGGTTCTCGATCATGTACTGCTGCCGCCAGATGCCGCGAACGTGTCCACCACGGTGCCCGCGGGAAGCCCCGATTGGGCAGCGCTCTCAGATCACCTGCCGGTGACGGTGCGATTCGACCTCGACTGGGTCGAGGGCGACTTCACCTGACGACGTGCGTCGGTGAAGCGGAGAGAGTGAGGTGGGGCACAACGGCCCCAGCCGTCACTTCTTCTTCTTCTTGGGCGTCTCTTCTTCTTCGCCGTCTTTGAGCACGCCCTTCGCGAGCGCGTCATCGAGGTAGATCTCGGCGTCTTCGGCCGACACCTTCAGAGCGGGTGAGATCTCAGAGACGAGATTGACGCGGGCCCGTTCGTACATCGTGCGCTCAGCGGCAGACAGCGATGCGTCACGATTGCGAGCGGCGAGGTTTCGCACCACTTCGGCGACCTGGTAGACGTCGCCACTCTTCAGCTTTTCCTGGTGGTTCTTGAAGCGGCGGCTCCAGTTGCTCGGCACACGCGGGTCGGGCTTGGCAAGCACGGACACGAGGTCTTCGAGTTCGTCGGCCGACACGGGCGGGCGAACGCCCACCTCGTCGGTCTTGTCGACAGGCACGCGCAGGGTCATTTCGTTGATGACCGTGGTGAGAATGAGGTAGTCCTGCTTCTCACCGAAGAACTCCATCTTCTTGGTCCCCTCGACTTTGCACGCACCGTGCTGGGGATAGATGACGACTTCGCCCTTCTTGTATTTCACGCAGAACCTCTTTGGGGGTCGATGAGTGGCAACACGGCGAATCCGGTCCCCACAGCGAACAACCAGGATAACGGCGCCAGACGCCGTTCCGAACTCCGGTCTGACCTGCGCCGCGTCTCAGCACGCGTTCAAGCGGGCCAGCACATGGTTTGGCGCCCCCGGCAGGACTCGAACCTGCGACCGACGGGGTAGAAACCCGCTGCTCTCATCCACTGAGCTACGGGGGCGTGGTTGCGACGAGCGTACCCGGCCGCATCCGGACACGACCACGACCCCTGGGGTTGACGAACCCCCCTCCCCGGGAGGGACGACGTCATCTCAGACGTTGGCTGAGATCTGGAATCCGTCGTCGCCGGGCGTCGAGCCGCTGCCGCCGGTGCCGGCGGTCCCCTCGATGAACTCGGCGGCATCGAACACTTGACTGGCGGCGTTGTCGTCGAACCATCCGTAGGAAGAACCACCGGACGCACCGGCACCAGCCTCGGCGTTGACGTCGTCGGCAGGAGCTCCGCCCGCGCCGCCATTGCGATCGCTGCCGTCAGTACCACCGAGGCCAGGAGCACCACCGATGCCGCCATCGGCACCGTTGCCACCACCACCGCCGCGCACGGTCGTGGCAGAGATCTCGACGATCGCGACGTGTGTCGTCAACATGCCGAAGGACGGGCCGCCCGCGCCGCCGCCGCCCTGGCCACCGTTTCCGCCGGCACCGCCACCGCCGCCACCGCCACCGTTTCCGCCATCAGCGAAGACCCCGTCGACGCCAGCCGCACCTCGGCCACCAGTGCCACCGGTTTGTGCTTCCGTTGCGAGCGCTCCAGCGCCACCGTCGCCTCCACGGCCTCCGGCAACGAGCGACTCGACGATGACGAGACGTTCGACCCCGACCGTCCACAGGCCAATCGCCCCACCGCCGCCTCCACCGGGGGCAGCACCTTCTGATGCGACGCCGCCTGCGCCGCCGCCGGCCCCGCCACCACCGTCGACCAGGAGCGGTCCGTTACCGCCGCCGCCGCCCGATCCGCCTGAGCCTGCTGACCCGGCATCACCAGCGACGCCATCTCGTCCAATCGGCACCGTTGCGCCGTCGTCGGCAGTGACCGAGTCCACTCCGCCATTGCCGCCTCGGCCTCCGTTGCCTCCTGATCCACCGCGCCCAGGTTGACCATCCGGTGAACCACTCGATCCTCCAGCTCCACCGCCAGGAGCATTCGACCCGCCGCTGGTGTTGCCGCCATCGCCGCCGCGACCGCCCGCGACCTCGCCCGATCCACCGCCGGCGCCGGCATCCCGACCGCTGGCGTCTCCGCCCACGGCGGCAGTGCCGGCCGAGGCATCGACTGCGACGCCGTCTCCACCGCGACCGCCGCGTCCCGCATTGACGGTCGACCGCTCGATTCTCACCTCTGTTGCGCCGCCAACGAAGATGCCCGAGCTCCGGCCGCCGGGGGCGCCATCGACACCGGCTCCACCGTCACCGCCGACGATTCGGCTGTCGAGCACACTGATCGTGCCCGCGTCCTGGACAAGGACGCCGGCCGAGTTGTTGCCGGGTGACGCATCGCCGGCCGACACCTCGATCGCGGACAATCGGCGAGGCGACGCTCCCGTTGCCCGGATTGCTATCGCTGCTCCGTGGATCACGGCGCGTCGGTTGGTGTCGCGCATCCAGTTGTCGTCGAACCCGCCGTAGAGACTCATCCCGTCGCTCAGGTCGAGTGAGGCCGCGCTGGTGTCATACGTACCGACGCTGCGCACGTAGATGTCTTTGCCGGGAGAGGACTGCACCGCAGCCGCCAGGCTGCGGAAGGGCGTTCCGATCGTTCCGTCTGCGGCATCATCGCCGCGTTCGCCATCGACGAACACGGCCTGATCTGCATCCTCCAACACTCGGACGACGACATCGTCCGTTGCGACTCCGTCGGTTCCGGCGACCTCGAGGGTGAACGCAAGCGTCGACACATTCGGCGGCGCGATGGCCACAGCTTCCGCACCGCGCAAACTGCCGACGCCGGCAGTCACGTCCGGCCCGGCGGTCTGCGTCCAGCGGATTGCTGCGTTCGGTGTGCCCTCGGCAACATTTGTGGCGACCAGCTTGAACTCGACCGCCCGATCGACGAGCAGATCATCCCCGGCCTCCGCAACCGCCGGCAGAGGGACCGTCGTTGACGGTGTCGTCGTCGTGGACGCCACCGTGGTCGTCGTTGCTTCGGTCGTGGTGGTCGCCGGTTCGGTGATCGGTGCCGACGTCGGCAACACGGTTGACGGTGCCGACGACTCATCGCCGCCTTGAGACGCAACAAAGGCGATCATCCCGGCGATGAGCACGAGCACGCCGCCAATGCTCAGCGCGATGACGAGGTTGCGTTGGCGCCGCTCCGCAGCGCTGAGCAGCGGCCGACCAGGTGGGCCGTTGACGGCCAGTGGCCGTTCTGCATTCCAGTCGTTCGTCATCGTCAGCCTTCCAGGCCCCCAGACGGTAGCCAGCGAACAGCGTCAACGTGCGTCAGCAGCACGGGGCGCCCGCGGCCGCTCACACGAGGTGTCGTCGAAGAAACCCCAGCGCAGTGATGACGGAGAACTGGCGCATCAGCTCACGCAAGCCCGGCATGTTGGCCTGTCGGACCTCCTCGAAACCCGGTCCGACCATCCCGACGAATAGCGTTCCTGCGGGCTGACCGTCCTGCTCTGCGGGCCCGGCGACGCCGGTCAGCGACAACCCGATGTCGGCGCCCAACCGGTCTCGAACTCCAACTGCCATCTGGCGTGCCGCCGCCTCACTGACGACTGGTCCGTCTCCAACGCCGAGCAACGTCTGCTTGACCTCGGTGGCGTAGCTGATGACGCCGCCCCGGAACACATCACTCGATCCTGGGATGTCGGTCAAGCGCCCACCGACGAGTCCACCGGTGACTGATTCGGCGACCGCCAACGTCAGACCGCGCTGGCGACACAAGTCGAGTACGACCGATTCCATCGTGTCGTCGTCGGTCCCGAAGATGAGGTCGTCGATCTCGTGCCGGACGGCGGTCTCCCACCGGTCGAGCTGAGCACGACACCCGTCAAGCGTTGCGTCCTTTGCGGTCAGGCGAACCTTGAGCCCGTTCCAGCCGCTCGCAAGAAATGCCAGCGTCGGAGTGTCTGGCGTCTCAAGCTGGTCGATGATGTCGTCGAGCTTCTCGTTGAGCCCACTCTCGCTCTCACCCCAGGTGCGCAGGACACGCGAGGCGATGACGGCGGTCTCACCGCTGCGCTCGAGGAGATCGGGAATGATCGAGCGTTCGACCATGTCGCGCATCTCATGTGGCACGCCGGGCACTGCGTAGATCACCTTGTCGACGCCATCGATGTTGATCGGGCAGATCAATCCGGGAGCGGTCCCGCGAGTCTGGGCAATGATCGAGGCTCCGACCGGCACCTCGGCCTGGCGCCGATTGTTTTCAGCCATCGTCCGACCACGCGACTCGAACATCTCACGGATTCTCGCGACCACCGCCGCGTCCTCGATCAGCTCAACGCCCATCACGTTCGCGATCGCATTGCGTGTCAGATCGTCGTGTGTCGGGCCGAGCCCGCCGCACATGATGACCGCATCAGCGTCGACGAGCATGCGATTGAGCTGCGCCTCGATGCGCCCGACGTTGTCGCCCACCTTGACCTGCACGAGTGAGTCGATCCCGCTGGCGGCCAATTCTCCGCCGATCCAGGCCGAGTTCGAATCGATGATTTGCCCGAGAAGAAGTTCGGTGCCGACGGCGAGGACATCACAGCGCATCGACGCAGTGTGCCAGGAGTTGCGAAAGGGGCCTGACCCCATGCGTCACTCTGTCAGGTGTTGGCGGGTGCGGCCGCCGAGACGTTCTGGGGATTGCGAGCGTAGTGCAGATACTGCGCACCGCTGATCAACGCCAACGCCACCGCTGCCCACAGCAGGCCCTTCCACAGCCAGGTTGCATCCAACGCCGTCCAGGGCAGCAGGGCGAACCCCACGGCAAGCTGCTGAGCAAAGGTCTTGTACTTCGCGAGCTGAGAAGCCGGGACACTGATCCCCTTGCCACTGACCACCACGCGGTAGACGCTGATGATCAACTCGCGGGCGGCGATGATGATGACCGGCACCACCCAGAACACGTTGGTACTGACGAGGGTGAACATGGCCCCCAGCACCAAAACCTTGTCGGCCAACGGGTCAAGAAATGCGCCAGCCGCTGTGGGGCCTCGACGACGGGCCACGTAACCGTCGATGCCGTCGCTGAAGCACAGCACGAACCAGAACCCAAACGCCAGCCAGGCCCCTCGCGGATGATCGGGGATGATCCAGAACATCACCGGAGACAGCAACAACCTCGCGGTGGTGATGGCGTTGGCCCAACTCGCGATGGACAGCCCTTCGCTCTGCGTTGCTTCGGTGGTGTTCATCAGTGCTGGCCGACCTCCGCCTCGTCGTCGAGCGACGCGACATCGACGCCCGCGGCCACGAGATCAGGCCCGAGCGCGTCAACGATTTCGACGTCGACAAACTCTCCCACAGGAGCATTCTGCCCGACGTGGACGATTCCATCGATCTCAGGCGCTTCGCGATGACTGCGTCCGACCCCTGCGGCGTCGACGAGAACGTTGATCGTCGAGCCGATCAAGTCGTCTCGGCGTGTTGCGGTGATGTCGTCCTGCAACTCACGCAACTCGGCGAGGCGTTCGTGCATCAACGCGTCGGCGACGACACCTTCGCCCTGCGCAACGAGGTCGGCGGCATACGTGCCGTCCTCATTGCTGTATGAAAAGAAACCGCACCAGTCGAGCTGCGCCGCTTCGACGAAGTGCAGCAGTTGGTCGTGGTCGTCCTCGGTTTCGCCGGGGTAACCGACGATGAAGTTGCTGCGGAATGCGGCATCAGGCTCGCGCTCACGGATGTCGGCGATCCGGTCGAGGAATCGCTGCCCGTCGCCCCAGCGCCGCATCTTGCGAAGCAGCGGCTTGCTGACGTGCTGCAGCGACAGGTCGAAATACGGGACACCTGTGTTGCAGATCGAGTCGATCAGCCCGTCGGTGAGGTCGCTCGGGTACAAGTACAGCAGGCGGACTCGATCGACCTCGGCTGCCACGGCGTCGATCAGCGGAACAATCGAACCAGCACCCATCTCGTCGGGGCGATCCTTGCCATAGGAGGCGAGGTCCTGTGCAACGAGCACGATCTCACGGGCCTCCAACTGCTCGACTTCGGTGAGGATCGACGACACATCTCGGCTGCGCTGCGGCCCGCGGAAGCTCGGGATCGCGCAGAACCCGCACGACCGGTCGCAGCCCTCCGCGATCTTGACGTACGCCCACGGCACAGCTGACTTCGGCCGCGGCAGGTTGAGCAGGTCGAACTCGGGCAGCGGTACTTCCGACACCGGGATGAGCTTGCGTGAGCCCGCCCCGCGATTCGGCACCTCGCTGCCGTCACGCACCGCGATGTCGATGTTGAACGCCTGGCCAAACCCGGCGACTTGGTCGACCTCGGGAAGCTCGGCCGCGAGTTCGTCGCCATAGCGCTCGGCCATACATCCGGTGACGACGAGCTTCGACCCGTCGAGGCGTTGCTCATCGAGTGCGAGGATCGTGTCGATCGACTCCTTGCGCGCCTCGTCGATGAATGCACAGGTGTTGACGACCACGAGGTCGGCAGCGGCGGCATCGTCGGTCGGCTCCATGCCATCGGCGAGGAGCGCTCCGACCAGCTTGTCGGAATCGACATCGTTCTTCGGGCAGCCCAAGGTCTCGACGTAGAACCGCTGCACCATTCGCAGGACGCTATCTGCCCACGTGCTCGCCGAAGCGGCTCACCAGCGCCGCGCCGATCTCAGCGAGCCGGGCCTCGATCTCCGGTGCGTCGCACAACTCGATGCCGTGCATCACGCCGGCGATCTCGGCGGCGAGCACCTCGACGCTCATTCCACCGAGCGTCGCCGCGAACCTGTCGTCCTCGAGCCGGTCTCCCAGACTCACCTCAACACCAAGAGAACGCAACGCAGGAATCGCCCACTCCTCGACGATCGCCTCGATTTCGAAGCGACGGTGCTGAGCTTCGTAGCCCGCGGTGATCTCGTTCCATGCAGCAGCAAGGTCGAAATCGTCTGGGCTCTCGAACACGTCGTCGAGCACTTCGACAGCGACGACTCGATCGATGCGGAAGGATCGCTGCCCGGCTTCGGTTCGGGCGAGGAGATACCACGTTGCACGTTTGATCACCAGCCCGAGCGGCTCGGCCCAGCGCGTACTCACGCCCTTGCGCGGCGTGTCATACGACAACAGAACACGTCGACGCTCGATCACCGCCGCTTGAATTGGTTCGATGAACTCGTCGCTCCGGGGCTCGTCGAGCACCGTGGCCCGCGAGTTCCCCCACCGGGCGTCGTCGGTCAAGACCGACGCGGTGACGCGGCGAGCTTCGGCACGCATGGGCTCGGGCAGCGCCTGCACCAACTTCTGGATGGCGGTCGAGAACTCCGGCGTTGCCGAGCCGGTCGCGGCGGCCATCGTCAACAATGCCCGCGCCTCTGCCGACCTGAAGCCGGTGAGGTCAGTGGTGGCGCCGCCGATCAACGACCAACCACCCCCTCTCCCCTGCTGTGAGTACACCGGAATGCCAGCCATCGACAGCGCGTCCAGATCGCGCCGTGCTGTTCGCTCGGACACCTCGAGCGCATCGGCAACCTCTGCGGTCGTGACCTTGCCCCGCGCCTGAATCAGCAGCAGGGTCGCAACAAGACGGTCGGCACGCACAAACCTCAGTCTGCCAAACAAACCGGTCACATGGTGACCGGTTTGCATCGGCACGATGGTTTCCATGACCACCCAGACCACCCCGACTCCCCACCCCACCGCTCCTCCCCCACCACTCCACCCCCTCCCCCACTCCCACATCGTTTTCGGGACGGTTTTGGCTGCCATGCCAGCCAAAACCGTCACGCAAACAGAGGATCAGTGGCGTTTCGCCCGCGAGAGCACCCGACGGATTCGGGTTGCCCATGCCGGAGCAGTCGGGTCAATCGTCCTCATTCGAGACGCGGAGAGCGCACGCGGCATGTAGGCCGCACGCGAAGAGACGTCACGGAGGACCGGACGATCCATCAGCAGCCGCGCTGTGCGCGCTCGCAGTCGGACCCGTCGACCCAACGGCGGGACGACCGCGCCGAGCAACGTGCGAGCGAGCCACAGGAACCCGTCGAGCGCTGCGCCAGCACCACTCGCGTCAAACCGCTGCCCGACGAGTTCCCAATCGACCTCACCGCCTCGCGACCCCGTTGTCAGCACCGCCAGTTCGCGGAGCGCTCGCCACGGAACCGTGCCGAGCAGGTGCGCCTCGTCGTGAAGCTGGGCATGCAAGATGAGGTGGGTGACGGCGTCGGTCGTCGACATCGGTCGCGAGCCGGCCAAGACCTCATCGGCCGGCAACACCGCCGACCATCTGCTGACTGCGAGCGCACGATGTATCTCGACCGACCCGGTTCGACCAGGCAAGTGCACCGGAGCCAGCTCATGATCGGCCTCGTCGGTGTGACCGGATTCGATCGGCTCGTAACCGAGGTCCGTCAACACGGTGCATGCCTCAGCGAGTCGGCCGTCGGGAACAAGCACGTCGAGATCAGTCATCGTGCGCTCCCCCTCGTCTGTCCACCAGCCGCTTGTCAGCGTGTGCCAACCCTTGAGTCGCACACTGGTGATGCCGCTATCCGCAAACGCTGCTTCGATGGTCGCCCCCTGCGCGAGCAGGTCTCGGTTTCGCTCGGCGTTGGCTTCACCGGCGGCCTGCAAGGCCAACTCCGGTTGACCGAATGGCAGATCGGCTCGACCGCTGATGAGCCGTGCAGCATCAGATGGCACCGGATGCCACCATCCCTCGCGACAGCCGTGTGCCCACAGCGCAGGAGCCAACCGGGCCCTGTCGGCCGCGTCGACAGCGGCAATGAACTGTCCGTCAGAGAGAGTCCTCGGATTGCCGTCGCGAAAGAGCCGCGCCAGCGAAGCAAAAGGCCCAGGGGTGCGGCCCACCGGCAGCCGGCTTCAGATACAGCGTGGTGCGGCCATCACACCGGCCTGACCGTGGTGGTCGGCGAGGGAGTCGTGGTGAGTGTTGGCGTCGTCGTCACCGGCGGAACCGTGGTGGTCGGAGTAGGTGTCGTGGTCGGAGTAGGTGTCGTGGTCGGAATAGGGGTCGTGGTCGGAGTAGGTGTCGTGGTCGGCTCAGTCGTTGTCGTGGTCGATCCAACCGTGGTCGTTGGCGCAGGGGTGGTCGTCGCGTCGTCGCCCGGAGCGCCGCCACCACCGGCGACAGCGTTCGGGTCAGTCGTGGTCGCCGCTCCACCAGGACTGGTCCGCCCGGAGGAACTCGCAGCTTGCGCGAACGAGGTCTGCAGCCCTTGCGTTCCGAATGTCGTGACGATTGGGACCACGAACCCCGCAGCACCCATCCGCTTCAGAAATCCGCGTCGATCGCGTCCCTCTTGCTCATTGTTCTGTTCGTCGCTCATCGCCCGCTCCCTCGCTCCTGATGACCACGAGACGGTAGCACGACGTCCACCTCAGTCTCCGAACGTTGCATCCGCCAGCTCACCTTCAAGTTCCATCAACGCCTCGGCTGCATCCCGCGGGTCTGACAGGCGAAGTCGGAAGAACGGTGCCTCGCGACCGACAACCGCGAGTTCGTGCAACGCGGCGCCTGCCGACTCCTGATTCCGAAAGCACCCCTCAACAAGGGTTGGCATCGCATCGATCGTCGGCATCCGTCGCAGCTCGGTGGTCGTCGAGCGTTCGAGAACGACGAAGGCGCCGATCGGACGCGCCGCAATGTGCCACTCACCTCCGAGCCGTCTCGGATCGAGCGCAACAACCGAACCGTCGGCAAGCGACGGCGCCGCGGCCACGCGATCGGCAACCTCCGGCAGCACCGTCCGCATCGCCGGCTTGATGTGAAACCGTCGCGGGACCGGCATGGCAACACCGGAGCGCACCAGCGCACTCTCGTCAGCTGGCACTTCGACACCCCGCAGTCGCAACGCACACGACACGGTCGTCTTTCCGGTGCCCGACGGCGCGGTCAGCAGCACACGGACTCCAGGAAGATCGATCGTTGCGGCGTGTATCCGGACCCAACCGCGCAGTGATGCCAACTCGAACGCCCGCTGGTGAACTCGACGGTAGACAACGTCCAGCACCGCATGCACGTCATCCACGCTGACGAGCAGATCGCTTTCCTCGAACACGTCGAACTGATGCGCCCGCTCGACGATTCGGTACACCATCGTTGCGACCGGATCGTCGGAATGGTCGGCGCCATTCGTGAGATAGGAGAGCGAACTGCCAATTGATCCTGCTTCCACCAGGTCGATCGACGCGTGGTGCCAGAGGATCTGGAATTCGAGCGACTCGCTCACTGGGTTCAGTGCACGAGCTTGCGACGGCGCAAGTCGTCGAGGCAGTCACCGAGCACGGAGGACCAGTCGTCCGATGCAACGACAGCCGCAGCGAGGCCCGTCATTGCATCTTCAGGCGTTTCGCCGTCGCAGAGTTCGAACACGACCGACGCTGTGCTGTTCAGGTAGTGCACTTGCTGCGCTATCGGATCGAAGACCACGAGGCCGTCGGCCACTTCGTTGATCTCCAGGTTCGGCGCCTGCGTCGGCGTGTGGTTGTGCCGGACTGTCACGACCCGCGAGTATACGAACGTGACAGGCGAGGGGTCGATGTTCGAACGACCAAGGTGGTACTTGGTGGGCGACGCTGACCCCGACCGTCCCTTCGGCATCGACGACTACATCACCATCGCGTCCGACATCGTCCACCACGGGCGCTGCGATGTCTGGGCGGCATCGTTGCCGTACGGCATGTGGTGGCAGGAGTTACGTCCTCAAGTCGAGTTGCACCGCGACGTCACACGGACTCCTGACTCGGAGCCCGCAGAACTCCAGGGCGTGTGGATCGCTGCCGAGGAGTTCATCGGTCAATCTCATCCCGACTATCAACGCCACGCTCGTCGCTACGTTCAAGCACCGTGGCTCGACGCTGCGCTGAGCCACTGACGATGTCAAACGCACGCAACATGCTGGCCGAGGTGCTCGGCAAGATTGATGCGGCGGCCGAGTCGGATCGTCCAATCCCGGACGCCACCGAACCGGTCGGGCATCGTCGGCTCTGTATCGGCATGAGTGTGTACGACGATTTCGACGGTGCGTACTTCACGATGCAGAGCATCCGGCTTCACCATCCCGAGGTGGCGGATCGCATCAGCGTTCTTGTGCTGGACAATCACCCCGAAGGACTGCAATCTCAGGCACTCCGCAACGCGGTTGCCAATGCCCCAAATGCGCAGTACATCCCATTCACCGGGTTCCGCAGCACCGCCGCACGCGACCTCATCTTCCGCCTTGCCGACGCCGATGTGGTGTGCTGCGTCGACAGCCACGTCCTGTTCGCTCCTGGAGCAATTGCTGCGCTCCTCGACTACTTCGATGCGCACCCCGATTCCATCGACCTCGTCCAGGGCCCACTTCTCGCCGATGACCTCGAGACGAATGTCGGCACTCACTTCGATCCCACATGGGGTGCGGGAATGTTCGGCCAGTGGGGAACAGATCCGCGGATCGACAGCCCCGCGCCGGAACCGTTCGAGATTCCGATGCAAGGTCTTGGCGTCTTCGCCTGCCGGCGCGATGTGTGGCCCGGTTTCAACCCACGTTTTCGAGGTTTCGGCGGCGAGGAGGGGTACATCCACGAGAAGTTCCGCCAAGCCGGTGGCCGGACCGTGTGCTTGCCCACGTTCGGCTGGCTTCATCGCTTCGACCGGCCGACCGGCATCCCGTACTCACCGAAGTGGCACGACCGCATCCGCAATTACCACATCGGCTGGACCGAAGTCGGGTGGGACGTCGAGGCGATCGACGCCCACTTCCGCGAGCAGTATTCCGACTGGGGAGGCGTCGACGACGCAATCTCCCAAGCAGTCGAGCAGGCGACAAACCCGTTCGGGCACTTCGATGCGATCTTCAGCCTGAATCTGGACAGCGACACTGATCGACGGATCGCTGCCGAGCAGCGCTACACACAACTCGGCATCGACTGGCGCGTCGAACGCGTCTCCGCGGTCGAGACCCCCGACAACCACCATCACGGCTGCGCGCTGTCCTGGCGACACATGATCGAGGTCGCACGACAGCGCGGCTATCAGCACTTCCTGGGTTTGGAAGACGACGCGGTATTCCTCGACGACACCATCGAGGTGCTCACCAAGGCGGTCGACGAACTCGAGGGTGTCGAATGGGACGTGCTCTACCTCGGCGGTGTCGAGCAAACGCCGGGCCCCGGGCCGTCGGCGGGGCAGCGATGGACCAAGCCAGCGGGCTATGTCACCTGTACACATGCGACCGCGATTCACTCACGCGCCTTCGATCGGCTACTCGCAGAAATCCCAGCTGGGGGCGCTGAGTTCGACGACTGGATCGATACCCATCGCGCGATCGATCAGTTCTTGGGCGCTCGATGCGAGTCAGGCGACTTGACGGGAATCATCCTGTCGCCTCGAATTGCCTCGCAACCTGCGCTGACCAAGTTCTCGGACGGCGACTTGGCACTTGGCGACCGCTACGTGATCTGATCAGGCACTGGGCTGCGCCGACCACCAGTGCCGCTCAGTCCAGAGTCCGTCTCGCCGTCGAGTCTCGCGCCAATTGAGCAGCGAGCGGGTGAGCGAAACCGTCCACTCCTCGAACGCTGCGGGCGAAGCATGTCGTTCCCGAAGTCGACGCGAGAGATCAAGCCGATCGGCCTCGGAGTGCGGGTTGTCGAGAGCCTCTCGCACTGCAGCGCGCAACGACACCACGTCCTCGCGTTCGTAGTAGTGAGCCGTTTCTCCCAACATGCCTCTGAATGAGGGCCCTTCCGGAACGACGACCGGGGTACCCGCCAACGCCGCTTCGAGCACTGACCTCGGCTCTCCGACTGGCTGCACCGCGACAACCGAGTACACCAGCGCTCCGGCGCGCCTGATCTTCGCCTGGCACTCGTCGTACTCCACGTCAACGTCCACCGTGCCGGCCACTCCGTGTTCGTGGAGCAGATTGCGCACCACGTCGGGCTGGTCGACCCACCCGCCGGTCAGACCGATCGCGAAGTTCATCGGAACGCCAATCGGCGCGACCGCCTCCACGAGCACGCCCCAGTTTTTCTTGGGGAGTCCGGCCGACGCCATCAGCACCGACCGGTCGCGGTCCGTGTCCGCCCCAACGGTCTGCGGATCAATGATCAGCGTCGGCATCGTGAAGGCTCGCGCGTGACCACGGTCGAGATGCGGTGGACCCCAGGCACCGACGCACCACTCGTCGAAGACTTCGACATTCGGAGTGGTCTCGCACATCGAGTGCAACCTGACGGCGTGAGGCACGTCGTTCGACGCCGCATAGTCGCGAACGGCCTTCGCCGCATTGATCCAGTGACACAGCACGAGGTCGGGATCGTGATCCGAGATCGCTTCTTCGACTGTCTCGAACATCGGCGCATCAATCCTCGACCGGCAGTCGCTCGGTCCCGGTTCACTCCGTGCGAGCACGATGTCGACGCCGCAGCGGCGCAGCGCCTCCAACTCGTCGCCGATGTAGGTCTCACTGATCAACGGATAGAACGCGTTGAACGCAACGACGCGCAGCGGACGCTCCCGTCGAGCACGTGAGCGGACCTCAGCGATCTGGGCGACGTTGTCGGCGTGAT
>JAJCXU010000581.1 GCA_029263275.1 Ilumatobacter sp. | reverse complement strand
GTGGAGTCGTGCGGCACGGCCGGACGCGTCAGAAGATTGGATCGGCGGCGTTGGCTTGCGGGCTCGCGCTCACCGGGCTCGTTCCGCTCGCACTCAGCCTCCGTGCCGATGGTGCGCACGCCCAAACCGACGGCCACTGGGTGCTGACCGACACGCAGGTCAATCCGAACGGTGATGCGGCTCCTGAACGTTGGGACGTGACGACGACCGAGTCCTCGATGACGGTGGTCCAGACGTTCGGCGCCGATGACACGAGTGGTGCCGAGGCGGTCTTCGAGGCGTCGTGGACACCGCCGCCCGCCACGCTGGAGCCCGGCACGCCACTTGCCATTCCCGTCACGGTGTCGGGCCGCAACACCGGCAGCCTCGAGACGCAGTACTTCTTCGGGCTCGACGTGATCATGCTGGTGAACGGCAGGTGGAACGACGAGGCGGTCGGCGCCGGAGCGAGCTGCTCGCAGACCACCGTGATCAGCGGTGAGTACGTCTGTTCCGAACCCGAGACGAACTCTGGTGAGATGGTGACCACCGTTCTGAACTTCGGCGACACGTACTCCGTTGGTGTCGGTGCCCTCAACTGCGGTGGCGCGTGTGCGGTCTCATGGACCTACGAATTCGTGCGGAACGAGCCGCCGCCAACGGCGCCGGCCGCGGAGCCGTCCGGCGGGACCGAATCCGTTCCCGACAGCGCCGAATGGGGAGTGATCGAGGAAGACGGCGTCCTCAACCTCATCCCACCGCCCGACGGTGGTGTGCTGTCGATCAGCCGAAGTGATCTTCCCGAGTGGGCTCGCGCTCAGGTTGTCACCGCTGGCGCGGTCGTCGTCAATGTCGGTCCGCCCGACACGGTGTTGGAGGGCGACCCGCGGGTGCTGATCGATGGAGCGCCGATGGCCCGCGTTGGTGATGGCACATCGCATGGCGGCCGCATCGCACAGGGAACCGACCGAATTCTCGTCAACGGGAAGCCGGCCGCGTTCGTCGGCGGCTTCGTGACCTGTCCAATGGTCGCCGGAGTCGTCCCGCATGTCGGTGGGCCGATTGCCTCTCCGGGCAGCCAGGACGCATATCTCTCTCTGACCAATCCGGTCTTCAGGTCGGCGCAGCTCAGTCTCGACGCCGTCGAGGAGTTCGAGGCGTACCTCGAGAGGTGGGGCAGCGGGCCCAACGAGGTGGCGCATGCCGCTCGCGAACTCAGGGACAAGCTGCAGTTGGCTCGCACGATTGCCGACTCGGTCGCCGGCGACACCCGCATCGAAGGGGACTTCGAGGGATATCAGCCTGGCGACGGCGTGGTGATCGGTGGGGAGCAGACCGACATCGGCGTGGTTGCCGGCAAGGGGTCGATCATCCTCGATCAGCCACTCGTTCACGATCACCCCGCCGGCTCACCCGTCATGCGAGTCGATGCCGAACTGATCGTCGAGGCTCGGGCGACACACGGATCGGGGACGGGCTTGCTCCACGCGCTCCTGATCGTCGCCGCACTCATCGAGTTGGCCGTGATTGGTGGAGCGCTCTTCCGAACAGCGCGAAGCCGGGGCTGATCGTCAGCCCTCCATCGTGCGGGCAGCTGTGGCAGGCCGGCGTTCTTCAGCGAATTTCCTCTTGACTTCAACAAAGGTTGAAGTCTTAGCGTTGCTTCTGTCGAGGAGGTCCCCCATGTCATTTCGCTATCTCGAGTACGAAGCATCGCAACAGGTCCCCAACGTGGTGGTGGACGGTTCGCCGAACGAGAACACGGTGCTGACGCCTACTGACGATTGCCCCGGCGTCGTTCACCATTTGGATGACTCGATACCCGCGAGGACGCGCCATTTGGCGGACCGCTGATCACCCGTCTGCCGGTCGAACCGGCGGCATCAACGCTTCACACTTGAGAACAAGAACACACCACGCAAGTCCACACCACAACAAACAAGAGAAGAGAAATCCAATGAGCCACATCGACCCACACAACGAACTGATCATCCACCAGCAGCGCTCCCGCCAACTCGAGGCGGAGGCGGCCATGTCCCGAGTCGCCGGGTCGATTCCGAAATCAGGTCGACGATTCCGCTGGCGTTAGGAGAGGAACACCTTCGATGGTGTGATCGGCATCGCCACATCGCTGTCCCCTCGAACTCCCGCCGAAGGTCACAGAGTCATGTGACAGGATTCGCGCCAGAGCCATGCGACCGATCCCACGACCCCAGCCAGGCGAGTACGCCCCGTACACGACGGAGTACTTCGACCTCGTTCCCGACGGTGACGTCCTCGCCGGGATGCGGCGATGCCTGGAGACGACCCCCGCCCTGTTCCGTGACATCGCCGAAGATCGCCTGTCCAGCCCGCACGAACCTGGAGAGTGGACGGTCAAGCAGATCCTCCTGCACATCAGCGACGACGAGCGGGTGTACGTCTATCGGACGCTGCGATTCGCCCGGAACGATCTCACCGAACTCCCCTCGTTCGACCAAGAGATCGTCGCCGCCAACTCCGATGCGGACAACCGGCCTCTCGCCAGCCTGATCGATGAGTACGTCACCGTTCGTCGCGCAACGCTGTCGTTCTTCGAGAGCCTCCCCGAGGAGGCACTGACACGGGTCGGCATTGCCAACGGCAATCCGATGAGCGTCCGGGCCGCTGCATTCCACATCGCCGGCCACGAACTGCATCACCTCGACAGCATCCGCACCAACTACATGGCAGCGCACGAGGGTGGCCAGTAGCCGATGACTGACGAAGGACTCCGCGTCCCGTTCACCTCGTGCCTCGTCACCGCCACCATCGGGATTCGCCCCGAATCTACCCATGAGTAACTTGTGCTACCCGTGCCTGCCAGCGTGAGACCCCGGCTACCTTCGGTGGAGTGGTCGACCTTTCCGCTCCTGTCTCGCTGAGCGCTGGACCGGAGGTGGTCGGCGGATGGCGTGGCACGGTCGCTCCCGCGTTCTCCACTGGTGACCTGTCGGCAGTCATTCATCAGGTCCGCGAGCGGGCCTATGTCCTGGTCGATCCCATCACTGGTCAGTACGGCGTTGCCACCGGTGGAGCGTTGGTCGACGAGGATTCAGCCGGTGCCTGGCCGGTCATTGCCGTGCTCCCCGCGATGTACCCGGAGTGGCTCGGCGACCGCAGCTTCAATGAAGTGCACGGCACCCGGTTCCCCTACGTCACCGGTGCGATGGCCAACGGAATCGCCACGACACGTCTCGTGATCGAAATGGCCCGAACCGGATGCCTCGGGTTCTTCGGCGCGGCCGGTCTCCAGCGCCATGTCGTGGCCGCAGCAATCGAAGAACTCCACGAGGCACTCGGCCACACCGAACTGCCGTGGGGCTGCAACCTGATCCATTCGCCGCAGGAGCCTGCGCTCGAAGAAGCAGTTGCCGACCTCTACATCGAACGTGGGGTGCGGCGCGTGTCGGCAGCCGCGTACATGGCACTGACACCGGCAATCGTGCGGTACGCCTACAGCGGCATTCACGTCGATGCCGACGGCATGGTGCAGCGCCCGAACATGGTGTTCGCCAAGATCTCGCGCCCCGAAGTTGCTCGGCACTTCGTGCACCCGGCGCCCGAGCCCATGCTCACAGCGCTCGTCGCTGGGGGCAAGCTCACTGCCGGCGAAGCCGCACTCGCCGCGTCGTTGCCGGTGGCCGAAGACATCACGATCGAGAGCGACAGCGGCGGCCATACCGACAACCGTCCGCTGGCCCCGCTGTTCGCCACCATCCAAGCCGTACGCGACGAGGCGGTTGCCCAGCACCGCTACTCGCGCCCAATTCGGTTGGGTGCTGCCGGCGGTATCGGCACACCGCAGGCCGCGGCCGCGGCCTTCGCGCTCGGCGCGTCCTACGTGCTCACGGGCACGGTCAATGAGGCTTGCGTCGAATCAGGATTGTCCGCCGAAGGCAAACAGATGCTCGCTGCCGCGGACCTCGCTGACATTGCCATGGCGCCTGCGGCTGACATGTTCGAATTGGGTGTCGAACTGCAAGTGCTCAAACGCGGCACGATGTTTGCCCCTCGGGCGAAGAAGCTGTACTCGCTGTACACGACGTATCCGTCGCTCGATGCCATTCCCGATGCCGAGCGCGTCGAACTCGAACAGAAGATTCTCGGCACGTCGACTGACCAATGCTGGGCCGACACGAAGGCGTTCTGGAACGACCGCGACCCAACGCAGGTCATCGAAGCGGAACAGAACCCACGACACAAGATGGCACTGACGTTCCGGAGCTACTTGGGTCTGTCGAGCCGCTGGTCGATCGAGGGAGCCACCGATCGCCGCCTCGACTACCAAATCTGGTGCGGACCGGCGATGGGCGCATTCAATGCATGGACCGCCGGCACGTTCCTGGCCGAGCCGGCCAATCGCGAAGCGGCGCAAGTCGCCCGCAATCTGCTCGAGGGTGCCGCCGTTGTCACCAGGGCACAACAGCTGCGTACGTACGGCGTGCCGGTTCCACCGGCAGCGTTCGATTACCGGCCCCGCCCGCTGCACGTCGACAACGAAACCTGAACGCAACCTCCCCCCATCAGCACACCACTGAGGCTCCACTATGTCGCAATTCTCATCAGCAAATCGCCCGCCCATCGCCGTGGTCGGCGTGTCGGCGCTCTTCCCCGGTTCGGTCGACTCGAACGGCTTCTGGAACGACATCTTGGCCGGCACCGACCGGATGACCGACGTGCCGCCGAGCCACTGGCTGATCGAGGACCACTTCGACCCCGACCCGTCGGTCCCGGACCGCACCTACGGTCGTCGAGGTGGCTTTCTCGACCTTGTCGACTTCGACGCGATGGCCTTCGGCGTGCCGCCCAGTGTGGTTCCCTCCACCGACACCGCGCAGCTGCTCGCTCTGATCGTTGCGCAACGTGTGCTCGATGACGCGACGCGCGGGCAGTTCACCGAACTCGACCGCAGCCGCGCCTCGGTGATCCTGGGCGTTACCTCCGGCCAGGAGTTGTTCGGTGCGATGGCCAGTCGGATGAACCGGCCGATGTGGCTCCAGGGCATGCGCCGCGCCGGTATTCCTGAAGACGTCGCGTTGGAAGCCTGCGACAGGATCCTTGCGCTGCACCCGGAGTGGACCGAGAGCACCTTCCCGGGCCTGCTCGGCAATGTGGTCGCCGGCCGCATCGCCAACCGCCTCGACTTGGGCGGAACCAACTGCGTCACCGACGCCGCGTGCGCGTCGTCGTTCTCGGCGATCTCGATGGGTGTCAACGAGTTGTACCTCGGCGACAGCGACCTGGTCATCGCCGGTGGCGTCGACACGATGAACGACATCTTCATGTACATGTGCTTCTCGAAGACGCCGGCGCTGTCGAAGTCCGAAGACATCCGCCCGTTCTCGGACCAGGCCGATGGCACCATGCTCGGTGAAGGCATTGGCATGGTCGCCCTTAAGCGGCTCGAAGACGCGGAGCGCGACGGCAACGACATCTACTGCATCGTCAATGGTGTGGGTGCCAGCTCGGACGGCCGGTCGAAGAGCGTCTACGCCCCGGTGTCATCGGGCCAAGCCCGAGCCCTCGGCAATGCCTATGGCAAGGCCGGCTATGGGCCCGACACGGTCGAGTTGATCGAGGCACACGGCACGGGCACCGTTGCCGGCGACGCCGCCGAATTCGGCGGACTCGAACTCGCTTTCGATGCGACGGAACGTACGGACCGTCAATGGTGCGCACTGGGCACGGTCAAGAGTCAGATCGGGCACACCAAGGCCGCAGCAGGTGCCGCCGGGCTGTTCAAGGTCGTGATGGCGCTCCACCACAAGGTGCTGCCCCAGACCGCCAAGATCGAGCAGCCGAATCCGAGTCTCGATCTCGAGAACTCGCCGTTCCACCTCAACACCACCACGCGGCCGTGGGTACGGGACTCCGCACACGAGCGTCGCGGTTCGGTCAGCTCATTCGGGTTCGGTGGGTCGAACTTCCACATCGCCCTCTCTGAGTACACCGGATCAGGGGTGCGGGCGCCCCGTCTGCGCAGCAGTGACGTCGAGCTGATCGTGCTCTGTGGCTCAGACGCCGCCGATGTCGCCAACCAGGCGAGCCAGATGGCCGATGGCGTGGTCGCGGGGCAGCTCGCGTTCCTCGCGCAGACCAGCCAACGCGCCTACGACGCGTCGCAGCCGGCCCGACTCGCCGTGATCGCGAGCGACGAGGACGATCTGCGCAGCAAGCTCGCCCAAGCCGTCGAGGCACTCACCAAGCAGCCCGACGAAGCGTTCTCCACGCCGACTGGCATCCACTTCGGTGTTGGAGCCAACAGCGGTGACGTGGCCTTCCTCTTCCCCGGTCAGGGCAGCCAGTACGTCGGGATGGGCGCCGACCTCGCGATGAACTTCTCCGACGCCATGACGGCGTGGGACCTCGCGGCCGACCAAGACTGGGACGAAGCCACGCTCCAGGATGTCGTCTTCCCCATCACCTCGTTCGAAGACGGTGCGGCCAGCGCGAATCAGGCGCTGCTCACGGCAACACATTGGGCGCAGCCGGCCATCGGCACGATGAGCCTGAGTCTGTTGCGGATCCTGCGCACGATCGGGCTCGACGCCCAACACGTTGGCGGACACAGCTTCGGTGAGATCACCGCGCTCCACGCCGGCGGTGTGCTCACCGACGCCGACATGGTGCGCGTGGCTCGCCAGCGAGGCGTGCTCATGGCCGAAGCGGCGCAGACGCCTGGATCGATGACGGCAGTGACCGGCTCGATCGAGTCGGTTCGGTCGATCGTCGAACAATCTGACGCCGACGTCGTGATCGCGAACCACAACAGCCTGCGCCAGGTCGTGCTGTCGGGCCCCACCGAAGCCATCGAGCAGATCGAAGTCGATCTGACGGCGCAGGGCGTGGCAGCCAAGCGGCTGCCGGTTGCCACTGCCTTCCACTCATCGGTAGTGAGCGGAGCCAGTGCGGCGTTCGGTGACTTCCTCGCCGACATCACCTTTGACGCCCCCACCGTCCCGGTTCATGCAAACGAGACCGCCGAGCCGTACACCGGTAACGACGAAGCCGCGATGCGCGCACAACTCGCACGACAGCTGTCCAACCCGGTGCGCTTCGTCGAAATGGTCGAGTCGATGTACGACGGTGGTGCTCGCACCTTCGTCGAAGTCGGCCCCTCCTCGGTTCTCACCGGGCTGGTCGGCAACATTCTGGGCGGTCGCGAGCACCGCGTGATCCCGCTCGACAAGAAGAACAAGGGCGGCTTGTCCGCGTTCCACAACGGCCTCGGCCAACTCGTGGCAGCGGGCGTCGACATGAACCTCGAGGGGCTGTGGTCAGAGTACGGCGACATCTTGAACCCGCTCGATGCCCCGACACCCAAGCTCGCCATCCCGATCAATGGCGCCAACTACGACAGCCCGTATCCCCCGCACGACCTGAATGAACTCGCTGAGGCCAATCCTGTGACCACGTCCGTCTCTCCCGCCGCAACCACGACCGCCGCCACTCCGCCGCAGCCGCAGGCACCCGTGGCCCCGACCGTGCCAGCGCCCGTCGCGGCACCCGCGCCACAGGCGGCCCCTGCTCTCGGCGCCGCTCCTGACTCGTCGGTCCTGGCCGCCTATCAGAACGCCCAGGAGCAGACAGCGGCCGCACACACGGCCTATCTGAACTCGATGGCGGAAGCCCACAGCGCATTCCTCACCGCGGCGCAGCAGGGCATCGCCGTACTGGGCCAACTCGCCGGCGGAGTGGCGCCAGCGCTCGCCGCACCCACCGTGGCACCGCCCGTGCCGGTCGTTGCGCCCAGCCCGTCACCGGCCGTCGCAACTCCGCCCGCGCCTGGGCCCGTCGTGGCCGCTCCCGTTCCCGCCCCGGCGGCCCCGACCCCCGCCGCACCGCGCCGCGCTGCGACGCCAGCCCCTGTGGCCGCTGCGCCCGTTGTTCCGGCTGCGTCGGTGTCGGTGTCGGAGATGACGCCGAAGTTGTTGAGTGTGGTGTCGGATCGGACGGGGTATCCGTCGGAGATGTTGACGATGGAGATGGAGTTGGAGTCGGATTTGGGGATCGACTCGATTAAGCGTGTTGAGATTTTGAGTGCGATGCAGGAT
>JAJCXU010000580.1 GCA_029263275.1 Ilumatobacter sp. | reverse complement strand
GACCAACACCTACAGCGGTTACTACATCTACGACAGCGCCGCACCAACGTTGACAAACAACGTCGCCGAGGCAAACGGCTACTCCGGCTTCGCTTGGTGGGGCGCAGCAGCGGGCACCGCTACTGGCAGCATTTCCCACCTCAACACCGAGATGGGGTACACCATCGGTGGTACGGCCACTCCCGTGCTGAACAACTCCTTCGCCGGTGGCAATTCATTGAGCGGGTTCGCCTTCCGCGAAGACGCCACGCCCACGGTCAGCGGAGCGACCGCCGAATCCAATTTCCAGAGCGGGTTCTCCTGGTGGGAACGCTCAGGCGGTTCCGTTGTGAACAGCAGCTCCACGGGGAACCTCTACGACGGCTTCGCCGTGCACGATTCCGCAGCCCCCTACCTCGAAGCCAACACCGCGACGTCAAATGACCAGCGCGGATACGACATCAACAGCGACGGTGCCCTCACCGGAACGGGCAACGTCGCCACAGGCAACACACTCGGCGACGAAATCGACCCGCGCCTCGTCTGATCATTCGTCGAGGACTCTCCCGGCCTCGACGCGCAGTATCCGGTCGGCCTTGGCAGCCGCCGGGAGTTCCGTGGCAGTCGTGATGATCACCTGACCGGGCGGGATGTGCTCAAGGAGCGCGGTGGCCCGACCGTCATCGAGTTCAGACAGCACGTCATCGAGCACGAGCACCGGCGCGGTGCCGGTCCGCTCCGTCACGAGCTGGTGCGCGGCGAGGCGCAGCGCCAACGCCAAGGTCCGCTGTTCGCCTTGTGACGCATGTGTACGACTCGGGAGACCGTTGATCGTGAAGCTGAGCTCGTCACGATGCGGACCAACGGTCGACACCCCCCGTCGAACATCAGCCGTACGGACGGCCTGGAGCGCGGCGACCAAACCGATCTGGCGCCATTCCGGTTCGTAGGTCAATTCGATCGGCGTCGCGATGCCGGCGAGTTGCTCGTACGCGTCTTGCACCATGGGAGTCACGCGCGAAACGAGAGTCGCTCTCGCGTACCCGAACTGGTCAGCGATCTCGGCAAACCTCTGATCCCACACGTCGAGGGTGACTTCGATCTCGTCGTTCAACTGGCCACCAGCTTGCTTGAGCAGGGTGTTGCGCTGCTTCACGATGCGGTCGATCTCGAGTCGGATCGCGTCATACTTTGTGGCCAGCGCAACCAGCGTGTCGTCCATGTACCGACGTCGATCGCCCGGCCCACCCTTGACCAAGATGAGATCGTCTGGCGAAAAGACCGTGACGCGCACCGAACCCAACAGGTCGCGGACACGGCCCAGTTTCTGCCGGTTGACCTGGACTCGATTGCGTCCAGCGGCCACCAGCTCCGCTTCGATCAGCGTCTCGCGACCGTCGTCGTGACGCACCGTCGCGCGAATGATGGCCTGCGCAGCACCGACCTTGACCAGGGCCTCATTGGGTGCGCCGCGAAAGCTTGAGAGTGTCGCGAGATACGCGAGTGCCTCAGCAAGGTTGGTCTTGCCCTCGCCGTTTCCGCCGATGATCGCCGTCGTCCCCGACCGCAGATCGAACGACCCCGACGCATAATTGCGAAAGTCGATCAGCTCCAAGTGTTCGACGATCACGACGCAGAGAGTACGTCCTCGATCCACCTTCCAGTGAGAGTTGAGCCGACCACCTCGACCCAGATCTCACCGCAACTCGCGAACACCCAGGTTCACCAGCCGGTCTCACCTCTCACCACAACGGGAACGCCCCAGTCACCGGTGAGCTAGACCCACGACAGCTGTGGGCAATTCTCACCGGAGCCCGACGAAGAGCCCCAGCGGTGAGCGGAACCCACGACAGGTGTGACCCAAACTCACCGCAACTCGAGTCGCGTACCGAGCCGATCAGACGTGACCGCGCCTGCGACGCAACGTCCCGCGGAGACCCGATTACGGAACGCGGACGGGCATCAACAGGTAGAGATAATCGTCCTGGCCCGCGCCGCGCAGGACGGCTGGCTTCATCGGATCCATCGTTGCGAGCGTGACGTCGTCGGCGTCGATCGCGTCGATACCGGCGAGCAGGTAGTCCGGGTTGAACGCCACGGTCATCTCCGCGCCGTCGTACTGCGCGTCGATCTCTTCGACGGCGTTACCGACGTCTTGGGTGATCGCCGTGAGTTGCACGGTGTCGCCACCGAGGGTCATCCGCACCGGTGTCGAGTCCTGCGCAAGGATCTTCACGCGGCGGATTGCCTCGATCATTGCGGGCTTGCTGATCGTCAGCAGGTTCGGGTAACTCGACGGCAACAGGTTGCGGTAGTTGGGGAATTCACCCTCGATGAGGCGCGTGCTCAGGCGCGTTGATCCGGCTTCGAACGTTGCTTCACGCTCGCCGAGACGCACAGTGAGAGTCTCTTCGTTGCCCATCAACCGCTGCAGTTCGGACAGCGCCCGACCGGGAATCAAGACCTTCTGGCCAGAACCGAGCATCGATGATTCGGGAAGATCGCGCACGGCCAGCCGGTAGGAGTCGGTCGCGACCATCCGGAGTCCGTCGTCTTCGGCTGCGAGCAACACACCGGTCAAGACGGCGCGGGCATCGTCGGTGGATGCGGCCCGCACGACTTGGCGCAGCGCGTCGGCCATGTCGGCAGCCGGCAGGGTCACCGCATCGGCGGACGGCTCAGACTGTGCCGGATAGTCGTCGAGCGAGAGCGGACGCACCGAGAACTGCGAGCGCCCGGCACTGATCGACATCTCGGAACTGCCATCTCCCGATGGCGAGGAGTCAGCGAGATCGACCTCGACCGCGCCGGCAGGAAGGGCCTTGACGATGTCAGCGACAAGGCGGGCAGGAACCACCGCGGCTCCATCACGCTCGCCGCCGACTTCGACGGTGAGCCGAATGGTCAACTCGAGGTCGGTACCGGTGATGGTCAGCGTGTCGCCGACCACTTCCATCCGGACCCCGGCAAGAACCGGGAGGGTGCCGGTGCGGTTGGTGGCCGCGCGACCGGCCGAGCCAACAGCATCGGCAAGGACGTCACGTTCGCAACGAAACTTCACAGTGGGCACTTCTCCTCATGAAGGGATGTTTCACAGAATAATGTCAGTAGTAGGTGCTGTGGATTGGGGACAACACCGTGTTGTTGCAGCGTAGAGGGCGTTCGCGCGCCCACAGGTGATAGCCCCGTGATGCACAGGTTGGGGCTTACACGCGTGTGCTCCGGTGGACAACTGCGCGTTGTCCCCTTTTCGAGTGCAACTTGCGCGCTGGCGCGTCCCCCGCGAATTCGTGGTTGTCCACCGATATTCGCGCGGAGGTGTGGTGCGCTCGCGCGATCAGTGACCATTTGACGCGAGCGATGGCACGTGGAGTCGAGCATCAGATCACGCCTTCAACTGCTGCTGGAGGTCGGTGACTTGGTCGTAGATCTGCTTGCGCTCGCTCATCAGCCGCTGGATCTTCTCGTTGGCGTGAATGACCGTCGTGTGATCGCGACCACCGAAGAGTCGAGCGATCGCCGGATAGCTGAGGTCGGTCGACTCACGGAACACGTACATCGCGATCTGGCGTGCAGTGACGAGAGGGCGCTGCCGACTCTTGCCCTTGAGTGCTTCGACTTCGAACTTGAGGATGCCGGCGATCTCGGCGAGGAGTTCCTCGTCGGTGCGGTGCTTGGGCTTGGTATCGACCATGAGGTCGGCAAGCTGAGCTTGCGCCAACTCGGTGGTGATCGGCTGACCACTGAGGCTGGCGTAGGCCGTGACTCGAATGAGTGCACCTTCGAGTTCGCGGATGTTGGTCGCGATGTTGGTCGCGATGAAGTCGAGGGTCTCGTTCGGGACCTCGACGCGGTCACGTTCCGCCTTGTTCCGCAGAATCGCTGTGCGGGTTTCGAGGTCCGGCAGCTGAATGTCGGTCAGCAGACCCCACTTGAACCGGCCGCGGAGTCGCTCTTCCAGTGTGGGAATCGCGTCGGGCATGCGGTCTGAGCTGATGACGATCTGCTTGTTCGCGCCGTGCAGCGAGTTGAACGTGTGGAAGAACTCCTCCTGGAGGCCTTCCTTGCCCGCAATGAATTGAATGTCATCGATGAGGAGGACGTCGACGTCGCGGTAACGACGTCGCAGCGCGCTCGTGGTGTTCTGGCGAATGGCTTCGACGTACTCGTTCATGAACGTCTCGGTCGACACGTATCGCACTTCGTGGTGCTGATAGTTGTCGTGGACGTAGTGACCAATGGCGTGCAGCAAGTGCGTCTTGCCGAGACCAGCCGAGCCGTAGATGAAGAGCGGATTATACGATCTACCAGGGGTTTCAGCGACTCGGAGGGCGGCGGCCAAGGCGAACTGGTTAGAGGCACCCTTGACGAATGCCTCGAAGGTGTAGCGCGGATTGAGTCCGGCGTCGTCGACGTGGGGACGCTGTGAGGCCGCGCCATTCAAGTTGGCCGACTCGACTCCGCTCACACTCCCCCCCGAACTCATCGAGCCGGAGGACGAATCTGGTGCGACAGAAGTCGCGCCGGAGAACGGATCGGATTCGATCAGGTCCGGCACCTCGACCGCGTCGCTGGCAGCGACTTCGATGTCGATGGTCCGGTGACCTTGGCTGGCCTCGTCGAGTGCGTCGGTGACCAGTGGGAGATAGCGGGTCAGGATCCGGTCACGAACGTAGGCACTTGGTGCCAGCAACCGCAGTGTGTCGGGGCCTGCCTCGAGCGGGACGACGTCCTGGAACGTCGAGAACCACACGGATTCAGCAAGTTGAGAACGCAGAAACAAGGTGACTTGTGTCCAGACGTCATCGGCGTCACTCACCTGTTATCACTCATTCCCTGTTCCTGACCGGCGTCCCTTGTTGGCGGATCGTCCACATAGTTGTCCACAAGATGTGGAAATGTCTACGATCGGAGCCGAGCGCTAGAACATAGCAGGTCAGATACGGCACGGAAACATGCGAGAAATCATCCCCTGACCAGGGGTTTCGCGGGTCGATGAGGGCTGTGGACAAATGACACGCATGTCTTTTGCCCTCGGTTGTAGGCGACCTTGTCGGATGATTGACGCGATGGTTGGGAGTCGCGCCTGTCACGCCGTAGCATTGTCGGGTCAGTCCGCGACTCGACATGGTCACCAGGTCATTGGTGACTCGTCGGTGTCACCTTGCGGAGCTTGGCTCGAAACGTCCGAAAGAGATTGTCGTGAAGCGCACATTCCAACCCAACAACCGTCGCCGGAACCGCAAGCACGGCTTCCGTGCCCGCATGAGCACCCGCGCCGGTCGCGCGGTGCTCAAGTCCCGCCGTGACAAGGGCCGGGCTCGTCTGTCAGCCTGATCGATCAGCTTGATCGATCGCATCCGTGACCGTGACGCATTCGTTCGCCTTCGGCGCGACGGCGTCCGCGTTCGGAGCACACCCATGTGGTGTTCGTATGTTGATGACCCCGATGTTGCGCCCCCACAGGTGGCCTTCGCGTTCAGTCGCGCCCTGGGGAACGCCGTGACGCGTAACCGGCTGCGTCGTCGGCTGCGTGCCATTCTCTCGAATGCCGACGTACCGAACGGGCTGATGCTCTTCGGTGGTCGCCCTCCACTTGGCGAACTGACGTTCGCCGAACTGGAGATCCGTGTCGCTGCCCTTCTCGATGCAGCTCAGCACGCCCGAGCACATCCATGACCGCGACGCAGACCGCCGCACCTGACGCGTCGGATCTGCCACGCGTTGGATCTGACGGTCTCGATCATGACTGCAGCGGTGCAGACAGGTGCTCGCACGACGATCCAGACCAGCACCCAGATCAGCAACACGCAGGTGGTTCGTGGCTGCAGCGCCGCGTCACCGCCGCGATCGTGTTCTACCAACGAGCACGCGAAGGCAAGCCCTCGCCGTGCCGATTCTTCCCGTCATGTTCGGCCTATGCCCTCGAAGCCGTCGAGGTGCATGGCTCGTGGCGCGGTGGTTGGCTGAGCGTTCGCCGCCTACTGCGCTGTCGGCCCCTCGGCCCCTCCGGTTTCGATCCGGTCCCTGAACCGCGCGTCTCCACCTCGTCAGACTCTCCCCCATCGACCCCTGTACAGAAAGGCGGATGACACATGTTTGAAATTCCCGCTGGTTTGCTCGCCTGGTTCTACGGCCTCACCCACAACTACGTCATCTCGATCGCTCTCATCGCGGTGGTCGTCATGGCGATCACCACACCACTGACCTTGAAGAGCACCAAGGGCATGCTCGAGATGCAGAAACTCGCGCCCGAGATGCGCAAGCTGCAAAACGAATACCGCAACGACCGCCAGAAGCTCAACGAAGAGATGATGAAGCTCTATCAGGAGCACAAGGTCAACCCGGCCGCTTCCTGTTTGCCGATCGTGGCGCAGATGCCGATCTTCCTCGTCATGTTCCGCATCTTGCGCGGCTTGGTGTATCAGCCGTCGGACGCGAATGGGGCTGGTGCTGTCTCCGCGGCGACGCTTCGTGCGATCGGCGGCACCCACGACGCAGCGCAGGGCTTCATCCCACGGTACCTCTCGATCGATTCCGAGTTGTATCGCTCCCTCTTCGACCGAGTCGAGATGCCGTCGTTCGGCCTCGACCTGTCCAAGTCAGCGGCCACGGCCATTGGTGAGGGTTTCAGTACTGGCCTGGTCTACGCCTTGCTGGTCGTGGCGCTCGGCGCGCTCTACTTCGGTCAGCAGAAGATGGTCGCTGCTCGGGCAACGATCAGCCCGTCGATGTCGCCGACGCAGCAGAAGTTGATGCAGTACCTGCCGGTCTTCTTCGCGGTCTTTCAGATCTTCTTCCTGTCGGCGCTGGTCGTCTACTACATCTTCCAGACGTTGCTCCGCATCTTGCAGCAGTACTACATCACCAAGAAGTTCTACGGCCACGACGAGTCGCTCGGGCGTCAAGCCCAGCGTGCGGGCGAGGCGGCCAAGGAAGAAGCGAAGAAGAGCGGAGAGTCCACGGGGTTCCTCGCTCAAGCCAAGCGTGATCTCGCCGGCGCCAAGGGCGACGACGACAAGTCCGCGAAGCCCGCGAACAAGAAGCCCGCGAACAAGAAAAATGCGAAGGACGCTCCAACGAAGCCGTCTCCGGTGACGAACAAGCGTGTAACCGCGCCGAAGAATCGCCCGACCCCGTCGGGTAAGGGCCGGCCGACGCCGACCCGCAAGGAGGCCGAAGCGGCTCGTTCCCAACGGTCCGCTCGGCCCAAGTCCAGCAAGTCGGGCAAGAAGAAGCGCTGACGCGCTGAGTTCGCCAGTCAACAAGCAACACCAATCGTGTGCTGACCGCATGAAGCGGCGGCCTGTCGAAGAAAGAAGAAAACTGATGGAATGGGTGGAAACCACCGGAAAGACCCTGGAAGAGGCACGCGAAGCGGCGCTCGACCAACTGGGTGTAGGCGCCGATGAGGCCGAGTTCGACGTGGTCGAGGAACCGAAGGCGGGCCTGTTCGGGCGCACTCGGGGACAAGCCCGGCTTCGCGCTCGCATCAAGCCGACACCTGCACGACCCAAGCAAGAGCGGCGCCGTCGTTCCAAGAGCGACAAGTCCGGCAGTGACAAGTCGAAGTCGAACCGAGCGAAGGCGCCCAGCAGCAAGCAGGACGCCCCCGCAGATGATGCCGACAACAACGACGCCGGTGATGCCGGCGACGATGCGTCGGCACCTCGGCAACGATCCACTCGTGGCCGCGGTGGCCAGCGTGGCGGCGGTCGCAACGGAACGAACAACAACAACCAGGAGAAGAAGATGAGCAACCAAGAACGTCCACAGTCCGACGTGACTCCCCAAGAGGTGGGCGACGCTGCGGTTTCATTCATGAATGACCTGGTCACAGCATTTGGTGCAGACGGTGAGTCTGAACTGACCGTGGACGGCACCGAGCTGGACGTGCAGGTCCGTGGCGAAGACCTCGGTCTCCTGGTCGGTCCTGGCGGCCGGACGCTCAATGCCGTGCAGGATCTCGTCCGAGTGGCGGCTCAGCGCCGCCTCGGCGACCACGAGACGCGGTTGCGGATCGATGTTGCCGGATACCGCGAGCGCCGCTCGATCGCACTCGGCAAGTTCGCTGCCGATGTTGCTGCACAGGTCCGTGAGAGCGGCTCGGCTCGTTCACTCGAACCCATGACGTCGGCTGATCGCAAGGTCATCCACGACGCGCTGAATGAAGAAGAAGGCGTCGCGAGCTCGTCGTCGGGCGAAGACCCGTATCGCCGGGTCATCGTCGAGCCGGCCTGATCGGCTCGACCTTCCTGACATACTCGGCGCCGTGAGTGATCAAACTCGAGGCGCTGAGGTAGAGAAGCAATTGCACGAGGCGCTGGGACGATCCCAGCGCCTCGGCTTTTTGGGGGATCGCCCCATCGTGGAGGTGATCGAGCACGCACGGAGTTTTGTTACGGCGCTCGATGGCGTCACGGGGTCAGTGATTGATCTTGGTGCTGGTGGTGGTGTTCCCGGCCTGGTGGTCGCCATCGATCGGCCAGATGTCCGCCTGACCCTGCTCGATCGCCGGACGAAGCGCACCGACTTTCTGGCGCAGATGATCCGACGGCTGGACCTCTCCGATCATGTCAGCGTGCTGGCCCTCGATGTCGACGACGCCATCCGTCTCGGACACGTCGGGTTCGACGCGGCGGTTGCCCGTGGGTTCGGCCCGCCCGAATTTACGCTGCGATCCGCAGTGAGATGTGTTCGTCCTGGCGGGGTGATCGTGATCAGCGAGCCGCCGAGCGGCGATCGGTGGGAGCCCCAACTCGTCCAGGAACTTGGTCTGACGCGTACGGAATCTGACGAACGCGTGGTCCGCTTCGTGCTGGACCCGGCGACCTGACGGACTCGAGGAAGACGGGCTCGTGGGCCTCTGACCAGGGGTGATGCGGTAACTCTCAAGTCAAGTTGCAGTGGTGTGAGTTGACTTGAGGAATGTTTCACGTGGAACACCGCGCGTCACGCGAAGGTCGAGGGTCGCGCTGATTCGGCCAGATTGTTCCACGTGAAACACTGGTGGTGCGCCGATCGTCCAGCGGGAGAAGTCACTCAACTGATCCCCCGAAATGCTTGTATCGCGGGTGGAGATCGGGCACAGTATGCAGGTCCCGCGAGCGCGTCACCTGACGCCCGCCATCCGTCGTCTGGAGCATGTGTGTCGGACACCGGGGATCTCCCCACAGCTACGAATGCCACATCAGCCGAGCCTGATGGATCAGCCGCGTCCCCCGCGGCAACACCGTCTGGCGACGCCGAGCACCTCGACCGCGGCAAATCACTGCCGCGCATCATGGCCGTGGCAAACCAGAAGGGTGGTGTGGGCAAGACCACAACCACGGTGAATCTGGGCGCTGCGCTCGCCGAGCTTGGTTTGCGGACACTGCTGATCGACCTCGATCCGCAAGGCAATGCATCCACCGGACTCGGCATCGAGAACCGCGGTCTCGAGTTGTCGATGTATCACGTCCTGATGCACGAGGAGTCGCTCGACAACGTGGTCGAGCCCACCGATGTGAAAGGCCTCTTCGTCGCGCCGGCGTCACTCGACCTGGCGGGAGCCGAGATCGAACTGGTCCCAGCGTTCAGCCGCGAGCAGCGGCTCAAGCGAGCAATCGACGCAGTGATCGATGACTACGACTACGTCTTGATCGACTGTCCCCCATCGCTCGGTCTACTCACCGTGAACGGGCTGTCAGCGGCCACCGAAGTCCTGGTGCCCATTCAGTGCGAGTACTACGCCCTCGAGGGTCTTGGTCAACTCCTGCGCAACGTCGACCTGGTGAAGCGCAACCTGAATCCGACGCTCGACTTGAGCACGATTCTCTGCGTGATGTATGACGCTCGGACCAAGCTCGCGGGACAGGTGGTCACCGAGGTGCGCGAACACTTCGGCGAGAAGGTGTTGCGGAGTGTGATCCCGCGCAGCGTCCGCTTGTCTGAGGCCCCGTCGTTCGGGCAACCGATCACCACATTCGATCCCCGTTCACGTGGCGCCATTGCCTACCGTGATGCTGCCAAGGAGGTGCATGCCAATGTCACGTCGTAGTGGTCTTGGAAAAGGATTGAGTTCGCTCATCCCGGCGACGGAAGTCGCCGATGGTGGTGTGGGTGCGTCGCTGGCTGAGGTACCAACTGCAGCCGTCTCCCCGAATCCACATCAGCCACGCGTGCACTTCTCCGAAGAAGGCTTGGTTGAACTCGCGGCATCGATCTCGGAAATGGGCGTGCTCCAGCCGATTCTCGTCCGGCCGAAGGATGACGGCGAGTATGAGTTGATCGCCGGCGAGCGACGCTGGCGTGCGGCACAACGGGCAGGGCTGACGACGGTGCCGGCCATCATCCGGCACACCGACGACTTGAGTTCGGTCGAGCAAGCGCTGGTGGAGAACCTGCACCGCCAGGATCTCACTCCGCTCGAAGAGGCTGCGGCCTTTCAGCAATTGATCGAAGACTTCGAGCTGACCCACGACCAGGTGGCCACGCGGGTGGGCAAGAGCCGCTCGGCGATCACCAACACCATTCGCCTGCTCGGCTTGCCGCCGTCAGTGCAGAGTCTGTTGGCTGACGGGCAGCTCTCGGCTGGTCATGCACGTGCGCTCCTCGGTACACCGGATCGGGCGCGTCAGGAAGTGCTCGCACAGGCTGCGGTGAGCGAGGGCTGGACGGTTCGCGCGATTGAACAAGCAGTACGCGGTGGCGACCCATCAACTGATGCGCCAGCGCCAGCGCCTGCGCCGAGCGGTGGAACGATCGACGGTGCCGGGTTGACGCCTGCCACGCAACTCCGTCCACCTGGCTTGCTCGAGCTCGAAGAGCTGTTGGCTGATCGCCTTGACACCCGTGTGGCAGTGTCGATGGGAGCCAAACGTGGACGTGTCACCATCGACTTCGCTGATTTGGAAGACCTTGAGCGGATCTATCGCCTCATGACGGGCTGATTGCGGCCGTTTGGCCGCAACCCTCAAGTTAAATACCACCACTGTTATTTATCCACAGTTCATCCCCAGGTTGAGGATGACGGTCAGAGTCGGGTGAGGTGGTGCGGCGTGCTGTCACGTAAACGAGTTGCGCTCATGCCGAATAACGCACAAAGTGGTCATCTGTTCAGGTTCGAGTCGAGGGATACTCACACCGTGTGTGGAAAGCTGTGGATAAACACTCACGCGCCTCCGCGATGTTGCTCGGCGTGTGGAAAAGTCGACCATCGGACAACATCCCGAGTCGTTCAGCGGGTTGTCGGACGGTGATCAGACGGTGCGGCGCGCGGTGACGTCAGTCAGCTGGAACTGGCAACGGCGCGTCGCCCCACAGGCGTGCAGCATTCACCACGGCGGTGGTCAGTGCACCCGTCGCGTCCACGGCATCGCGGACCGGGCCGACCGAACACAACACGGCCGGCATCC
>JAJCXU010000579.1 GCA_029263275.1 Ilumatobacter sp. | reverse complement strand
GCGCGGCCCGAGCGGTTCCTCGGCCACGAACGCCGCCCCCGAACGCGATCCAGACATCGTCGTCGAACGTGAGACTCGACCAGAGCAGGCCGCGATCTATCGCCTTTCTGGCGATATGAACCCAATGCACATCGACCCTGAGTTCGCCACCAAAGCGGGATTCCCAGGAACCTTCAACCATGGCCTGTGCACCTTCGGCACCATTGGTCACAGCGTGCTGGGCGCCTGGTGCGGCGGCGACGTCGACAGCTTCGAATCGATCGAAGGTCGGTTCGCCGATCAGGTGTGGCCAAGCGACACGATCCTCACCAAGATCTGGGACGAAGGCGATCACGCAATCGTCGAAGCCCGAACCCAACGCGACAACGTCGTTGTCTCGAACGGGCGCGCCACGAAGCGATCATGATCAACCCCCGAACTCCGGTGCTCGTCGCGGTTGGTGAACTCACCAACCGCTCCGACGCGATTGTCGACCCGATCGACCTCGCCGCTGAAGCGGTGCGGCTCGCGTTCGCTGATGCGGTCGCTCCGGTTGCTGACCGCATCGACACCGTTGCTAGTCCGGGAATTTTGTTGATGCGCCGCGACAATCCTGCGCACCGGATTGCTGAAGCTGTCGGACTCAGACCGGGCCGCCGGATCAGCAGTCCAGTCGGCGGGAACACGCCGCAATACCTGGTTGGCCAACTCGGCGCAGAGATCATGGCCAGGACTTGCGACGTGGCGTTGATCGTCGGAGCCGAGGCCGGCCAATCAGCGCGCCGGACCCGCCGCACGGGCGATCTTCCGCCGGCCGATCCCATCGACGGGGTCGACACGGCATTGGGTGACGATCGGCCGGGGCTCAGCCCGGCCGAGAACGCCGCTGGACTGCACTTCCCCCATCAGGTGTATCCCCTCTTCGAGTCAGCAATGGCGGCCCGCGCCGGGCACACCCTCGACGAACATCGCGTCTGGCTCGGTCGTTTGATGGCGCCGTTCACTGCCGAGGCGGCGCGCCACCCCGACCAGGCGTGGTTTCCCGCTGAGCGCACGCCGAGCGAACTCTCCGACGTCACGCCCGAAAATCGACTCATCAACGAGCCCTATACGAAGCTGCTGAACAGCATCTTGACCGTCGACATGGCAGCAGCGTTCGTGCTCATGGCAGCCGAGGTTGCTGAAGAACTGGGCATCCCGCGTGACCGTTGGGTCTTCAGTTGGGCGACCGCGACATGTAACGACGTGTACTTCCCGGTGCAGCGACCGGACCTCGCGAGCTCCGCAGGCATCCGCGCAGCTGGCACCGCGGTGCTCGAAGCGTCCGGTATCGGCATCGACGACGTCCGTTGGTTTGATTTCTACTCATGCTTTCCCGCTGCGGTCGAAGCCGCGATCGACGCGTTCGAACTCGACCCGTTTGACGAGCGCGGTTTCACCGTCACCGGCGGGCTGCCGTATCACGGCGGGCCTGGCAACAACTACGTCAGCCATTCGATCGTCGAAATGGCACGCCGCTGCAGGGCCGAACCCGACGCGATTGGCATGATCTCCGGTCTCGGTTGGTACATCACCAAGCACTCCCTCGGGATCTGGTCTGCCACTCCCCCACAACACGACTGGGTCGATTCCGACATGGCCGGACCACAGGCTGCGATCGATGCCACAGCGCTCGAGGTCGTCGACGCGAGCGACGCCACCGGAACCGCAACGATCGACGCATACACCGTGATGCACGACCGAGAAGAAGGGCCAACGTCTGTGCCCGTGTTCGCCCGGACAGCGGACGGGCGACGCGTCGTGGCCCGCAGCGACGACCGGGCAGTCGCCCGGGCAATGTCGGGCGGGATGTTCGTCGGACAGTCCATTGATCTGAAACCCGCCGACGATCACGCACGATTCGAAACGGAGTTCGAACTGAAATGACCATTTCGGCCGAAGCGCTCGTCCTCACCGGACCAAACACTCTCGAACGCCGATCCTTCGACGTGCCCGACATCACCAACGACACGGCTCGCCTGCGCATCGAAGCCTGCGGACTCTGCGGCACCGATCATGAACAGTACAGCGGACACATCTCGGCACCGTTCTCATTCATCCCCGGACACGAGATCATCGGAGTCATCGACGAGATCGGCCCCGACGCTGCCGCCCAGTGGGGAGTCGAAGCCGGAGACCGGGTCGCAGTCGAAGTGTTCCGCTCCTGCCGACAGTGTGAACAATGCGCGTCCGGCAACTACCGGCGTTGCATCCGCAACGGACTCGCGACAATGTTCGGCTTCGTCGACGCTGCGATCGAACCCAGCCTCTGGGGCGGATACGCAACCCACCTGCATCTGCCCGCGGACTCGATGTTGCTACCAATCCCCGACCAACTCGATCCGGTGTTGGCAACCGTGTTCAATCCGCTCGGAGCCGGCATTCGATGGGGAGCAACAATTCCCAACACCAAGTCCGGTGACGTCGTGGCCATACTCGGTCCCGGCATTCGCGGACTGTGCGCAGCCGTCGCAGCCAAAGAAGCAGGAGCCGAGTTCGTCGCGATGACCGGTCTCGGCCCGCGCGACGCTGATCGGCTGGAAATGGCCAAGCGCTTCGGTGTCGACCTGACGATCGACGTCGCGGTCGACGACCCAGCCGTTGCACTGAAGCGCGCTACTGGCGGCCTCGCCGACGTCGTCGTGGACGTCACCGCAAAAGCGCCAGCAGCGTTTGCGCAAGCTGTTTCGCTCGCTCGCCCTGGCGGGACGATCGTCGTCGCCGGGACCCGGGGCGGAGGAGGAACGCCCGGGTTCGACCCCGACCACGTCGTGTACAAGGAACTCACAATCAAGGGATCGCTCGGTGTCGACTTCCGCGCCTACCAAGCCGCAATCGATCTACTCGTTGCCGAGCGCTGGCCATTCGCCGAGTTGACGCGTCAAGTCGCTGGCTTTGACGACCTTCCCGCGCTGCTCGACGTCCTCTCTGGCGTCGACCAAGACGCCATCCCGCCGCTGCATGGAGTGTTCTCACCGCAGGGCTGAACAACGCGTATCGACAACGACAACAACACCGACAAGAGGAGTTACTCAACATGGTTGCAGGATCGCGGATACCGATGCTCGACATCGCCGAAGCGAAGAAACGCGCCGCGGAGAACGGCATCCCAGAAAACATGGCCGAGCTGTCGGTCTTCCGAATTGCACTTCACCAACCTGGTGTGGCCTCGGGTCTCAACACCATGCTGCAAGAACTCCTGTGGAAAGGACAACTTGACGCCCGTCTCCGCGAGCTGATCATCATGCGCATCGGATGGGCAACCGACGCTGTTTATGAATGGACACAGCACTGGCGCGTTGCCCGCATGCTCGACATCCCGGAACGAGACCTCCTCGCGGTTCGGGACTGGCGAAGCGACGATCACTTCGGAGACACCGAACGAGCGGTCCTCGCGGCGACCGACGACACACTCGAATTCGGGACGATCACTGATGAGACCTGGACCGCGTGTCGCGCAGCGTTCGACGACGACGCAATTCTCGTGGAGATGGTCGCGGCGATTGGAAACTGGCGCCTGTTCTCGGCGCTCCTCAAGTCGCTCGACGTGCCACTCGAAGACGGCGTCGACCCGTGGCCGCCGGCCGGAGAACCACCACCTGCTGAATCGAGAGGCTGAGCATCATGGCCGAACAGGGTTGGACACTCACCGAGATCTGGGAAGCCGCAGCAACCCAAATCCCTAATGCGGCATTCGCCAAGCAGGGCGACCGCACTGTGACCTGGTCCGACGCGAACCGGCGCGCCGAGGGGCTCGCCACGTCGCTCCTCAACAGCGGGGCCGAACACCAGGACAAAGTCGCCCAGTACATGTACAACTGCCCGGAGTTCCTCGAGACCTTCTTTGCATGCTTCAAGGCGTCGCTCGTCCCGGTCAACACCAACTACCGGTACGAAGCGGACGAACTCGTCTACCTGTGGGACAACGCCGACGCGGTCGCCGTCGTCTTCCACGGCACGTTCGTGGACACCATCGAGGCAATCCGCGATCGCGTTCCACGTATCCGGACCTGGATCTGGGTCGACGACGGATCCGGCCCGTGTCCCGATTGGGCAGTCCCCTACGAAGTTGCCGTCCTCACAGCGGGGGAACCCGTGATCGGCCGTGTCGAACGCAGCGGTGACGATCTGTACATGTTGTACACCGGCGGCACCACCGGGATGCCCAAAGGTGTGATGTGGCGCCAGGACGACCTCGTCATCGTGTTGAGCGCAGGCCTCGGCCTGACCGTGCCCGAAGAGTACGACGCCGAGTTCCTCGACGGCATCTTCGTCGAACCCGGCCCAATCGGTCTGCCGGCATGCCCCTTGATGCACGGCACCGGGGCGCTGACGTCATTCGGTACGTTGACATCGGGTGGCTGCATTGTCTGTCTTGAGTCGCGCCATTTCGACGCAGCTGAACTGCTCGACACGATCGACCGCGAGAAGGTCAACGCGATCGCGATCGTCGGCGATGCGTTCGCCAAACCGATCCTCGCCAACCTTGACAGCGAACCGGCACGATGGACACTTGAATCGGTCGCGGTGTTTACGTCGTCGGGCGTGATGTGGAGCGAAGAGACCAAACAGGGCATGCTCCTCCATCAGCCCAACATGCTGCTGGCCGACGCATTCTCGTCCTCCGAAGCGCTCGGAATGGGCCAGTCGGTCTCCGGTGGTGGCGCTGCTGCAAAAACAGCACGATTCCAGGCCGGAGCGAACACGATCGTCGTCGATGACCTCGGAGATCGCATCCCACCGGGGTCCGAGTCGGTCGGTCGGCTCGCCGTGGGTGGCCGCCAACCAATCGGCTACTACAA
>JAJCXU010000578.1 GCA_029263275.1 Ilumatobacter sp. | reverse complement strand
GAATCGTCGAGGCCTGCCCGGCCGGCGGCAGTCCAGAGCGCTGCGTTCGAGAACGGCTGACACGGCGGAGCCCCTGCCAGAAGAGTCAGCTCCCCAGGCTCCATGCCAAGGTCCTCAGGCCTCAACTCCTTGGCGAGCTCTCCGATTTCATGCGGCGTGAGCTGCGGCCACTTTCCTCCGCGGTTCGCCTTCAACGAGCGGCGCGCTACCTCGTCATGTTCGACGCTTCCGACAATTGTGAAGCCGGCTCTCTCTAGCCCAAGGTCCAATCCCCCCAGGCCGGAGAAAACGCTAAGAGCAGTCGGTCGGTCTACCAAGCGCGAGCGCTCTACGCCCTGCTCGCGGTTCTCTTGGCATGGACCGCTCATGCAGGCGAATCTACGTCGACTCGGACTGTCATGGCACCGCCGAACCGCGAGCCAGATCTCTAGTCACAGCGCCATCGCAAGAAGCTGCCCATCGACCCACTCGCCCATTTCAGCGAGTGCGGGGTCCGCTGCAACATCGGTGTGCTCCAGCAATTCGAGCAGACGGATTCGATCAACGATGAGGTTGACTGCGAATCGCATGTCGTCCCACCAGGTTTCCGCCATCGGTATCACGTGCGGCACAACGAGAGCCGTCGTCGGTTCAACGCCGAAGCTGATCCAGTTCGACCACAGCTTGGACCAAATATCGCCAGCCTTGTTCATGAAACTCGCTTGAATCGTGGTCTGCGCCAGAACGACTGGGAATGCGCTCCGCCCGTCTCGAAAGGGGCGCCAGGCAACTACATCCACCCCACCATCTTTCCGTTTGGGGTTGGGATTCGGGTTCAGCGGTGTGAGGCCAAGATTCTCAGCCAACCAAACGACTGCGTCTGGGAATCGGCCTGGGCGTCTGCCGTCGCCCTTACCCGGGGGCCACGCGAATCTGATCGACTGGGCTTCCCCTGAGAGAAGACCTCGGAGCGCGTGCTCGGTGAGTACATCGAGTCCGCGCTCCGCCGAAGCGAATCGACGAGCGAGCCGGAACGGTGATCCAGGAAACGCTGCAATCAAGAGGTAGCCGTACGCGCCAACCATTGCGTGGCCGGCATGGAAGTGAATAACGCTGTCGACGAGGGTGAACGGGTACGTGGCCGGAGCGTTCAATTCCCGACGTGAGATCTCCGTTAGAAGACCATCAATGTGCTCATCTTCAGCGACGTCGCCGAGTTGTTTCCGGATGAAGGACCTGGACGCGGTCGAACGCTGCTCGATGAACATCGTAACTTCGAGCCAGTCGGCCAGCGCTACTCCGTCAAGTTTAGAGGGCGGCTCGATTCCACTTGAACGAGCAGTCACCGAAGATCGTCCAGGGCTTCCGCACACTCTTCAAGCAGCACTTGCACCTCGTCGTCGCCCGCGTGTGAATCGAAGTCCTTCTGAGCAGCGCGTAGTGCGTTTCGAGCTTGCGCTAGGCGATTGAGAAGGCGCTGACGTGGACCGCCGCCGGCTTCGAACGCAGCCTCCAAGCTTCGCGTCTTACGTAGTTCGGCGAGCCCGTCCTCTGACTGGATGATTGCACCCAGATCGGAAATCTTTCGCGAGTCGGAGATGACAGGATCGGTCCCATCTTCTTCCCCGAAGAGCCACGAAGAAAGCTCAGCTGCGCGTTCGCCTGCGCCGTCGGGCAGTACGGAACCTCCGACGTCCACAGATGAAGGCGCCGGAGTGCCCAGAAACTCTCGCACGCCCTGGCTTTGCATCGCTCGCGTGAACGTGCCGAAATGGTTCTTGACTCGAGTTGTGTTCTCACCGAATCGAGTCTCCATCTCCCGAACAGCAACAAAGTTGCGGTACTGGGATCGCACAGAATGTTCAGTCTCTCCCACCAGGTCTGCGACAGTCGCAAAATCGGACGCGTCGGGGCCCTCCAACAGCGATGCAATGAATCGGGCTTTCTGCATGGGCTCCCACGGTTCGACGCCCGAGATGTGTCGATACCCGATGACAGCCGCCGCATCCGACCTCTCGACAACCTCTACGACGGGAACTTCTTCTGGTGAGGGGCCAAGCGCAGCTGCCGCCTCCCATGCGGCGGGGTCGTCGAACGTGGCCCTCAACGCAGGGTCACTCAAGCCCCTTAGAGCAACGAGTCGGCGGTTGCCCTCAAGGACCAGATTGGTCTCCCGTTGGACGATGAGCGGCTCCGACGGGAAGTACCCGCGTCGAGCGATCGATTCCGCCACGCGAATCGGTTCATAGTGCAGGTCGATGTACTGAGCGAGTTCGATCTGAGATGCACCTTGAAGTTCAGGCGGCAGCCGAGGGTTGTCTGGATCAAGCAGGAGCTCCGCGACAACTGCATTCCTGGACTCTCCGGTCGCAAGCCCGGTTGTTGGTAGAGCTTCCGATTCAGTCATGCGAAGTAGTCGTCTCCGCGAAAACATCGCGACGCTTGATCATGAGGAAACATTCGATGAGTCTGTCGCATGGCGTCGGGCCTGTCGAACATCCTCGTCGACCGATAGCCGTATGGACTCACGATCCGTGCCTACGCCGTGCCCCGAACAGCGGATATCGACCGGACACAGCGGTCACCACCGGCTACATTGGGAAGCAACCCAATCCACATAACGCCTGCTCACAGCACGTCTTCGCAGGTCACGACGCCACTGACGAAATCGGCTCGCCGCAACTTCCAAGCTGATGATGCGGCTGGTTTCTCATGGTCGGAACCGCAGTCAATCTTCCCGATGACACTTCGATGACGGCTCTTCGACAGTCTGGACGGCATGCGCAAAGCACTGACGGTGATGGCCTTGTTCGCACTCGTGGCGTCGAGTTGCGCGTCGAGCGGGAAGGACGACGCCAGCGCGGACACGACCGCCGCGACCAGCGCTCAGACGGCTGTCGACGACGATGCCGCCTCCACTGACTCCACAGCGGGCGATGACCAATCCGTCGGTGAAGACGAATCGTCCTCGGCAGCGGCGACCACGATCTGGCTGCCGTCTTCGTTGGCCCTCGACACATTCGTCGACGTTGCTCTGGAAGATTCATCGCTCGACGTCACCACCATCGAAGAACCAGCGACGTACGACGAAACCGCCGATGCCGCCTCGGCAGCACTCGAGCAGGGTCACCTGGCGCTCGTCCCCGCCACCATCGGCGCCACGCTGGTCGAGGAGCAGGGCGCAGTCTTCCTCGGCCGCGTCTTCGAAGACGAGGATCCCGAACTCGCCGCGAGCCAACTCGGCGTGTGGCTGATCGGCAATGCCGAAGCGAGCGGCGACGCCGCCGCCGAGCAATCCGGCTTCCGAGCTGGCGGATCCGACAGCAACATCACGTTCGCTGCAGCTCGGTCGCTTCCCCAACAATCGGGACCATCGGACGGCCAAGTCGTCGCCGACCACCTCCACGCTGAAGCCTCGGCATTCGGCGACTCACTCGTCCAACAAGCAGAGTTCAACGCGGCTGGCGACGTGGTGGAGAGCGCCGCGAATGCCTACGGGGCCCGAGTCGGCGGATCCATCGCTGCCCGCAATGTTGCGAAGTTCGCAGGGCCCGTCGCCTCAGTGCTCGACTTCCTCAAGACGATGCACGACTTCACTGTGGCCGCGATGGAAATGATCGACGCCGAGTCGAACGCACGGATCTCGCTGTTCGACACCGGCATGGCCGCGACAGCCATGATCAGTGATGCTGGCACCCGACTTGCGCAACTGAGGGCAGCGGTCATTGCAGGCGAAGTGTCGGCCGAGGACGCTCACGAACTCGTCGGCACCATGCAGAATGCAATCTCGCGTGCTGCGAACGTCGCCATGGAAACGGCCCTCGACCTCGAAGAAGCCGGCGGTGAAACCGGAGCAGCCCAGATTCAGCAACTTCGCCAGCGCCGACTCTCTGAGTTCTTCGATCAGGCTGGGCGGACCATCGACGAGATCGACGCACGCCCATCCGCCTCAGAGATCATCGTCGGCCCCGCGCCGGACCGGATCATCCACGTCCCAGGCCCAACGACGGACCAATCGTTCGGCGCCGCCCTGGGCATCCTGTTCGACGTCCCAAGACGCGACCAATCCACACACAGCAATGGCCAGACCGTCGTGACGTCCGAAGGAGAGACCGACCTCACTGGCATCGGCCAGTTCCTCTGGGCGCCCGCAGATGGCGGCCCGGGCCTCGGAGAACTCCTCCCCTGCGGCCAGATGGGCGACGCCCACACCCTGTGCGGCGGCCGCGAGTACTTCGGCGAATTCACCGTCGCTGTCGCGCGACTCGACGGGATGATCGACTTCAACTCCGAACGGATCTACCAGTACGCCTTCGTCTTCGATCGCGATAGCGACCCGGGCAACAACTACACCGCGGGTGGCGCGTACCCGTACGACACCTGGGACGGCAGTGACATCCGCTACGAACTCGCGGTTGGCAACGGCAGCTATGCCATGAATGTGACCGAAGGACCCAACTTCGCGAACGTCAACAGCGGCGCGGTCTTCCACGTCGAAGGCAACACGATCATGGCGGTGATCCCCCGCGACGAGGTCGGCGGTGGCCCGACCGACCCGCTCGTGCCGATGCGCGCCACCACGTTCTGGCACCTGGGCGACTTCGGCCAAGGCCCTGATCAGGCGTTCAACATCGATCTGTTCCCCGTTGTCCACGAACCGTTCTGGATTCCCGAGAACGTCGTGCGGCTCACCGGACCGCCCGGGGGCTTCGGCGACCCACGCCCGATCGAGCCGGAACAGTTCGACATGTTCGAGCAGTACCGCCAGGGCGTCTCTGCAGGCTTCGCTGGATTCACACCCGTCGAGATCACACCCGAGGACATTTCGGCCGTTGCCGATATCGATGAGTGTTTCGCCAACCAGTACTTCTCCGAGAACTCCGGCGCACTCGTCACCGATCGCGAGCAATACATCTACGACGGCGTCTCGATCCAGGTCAAATACGAGGCCCACGAATCCGACAGCGCGGCTCGCGGTGTGTTCGGGTTCTCCTCCAGCCCGGTCAGCGTCAACTGCCGCGGCGCCCTCATCAGCTCGGTCGGTGTCGAGTTATCGAGTGTTGATCGAACCGTCTCAGAGGACACACTCACCGTGGACCGTTACGAGTTCAACCCAGGCGACATGGTCCAGTTCCTCAACGTCTATTCGGGCTACATGGACTCGACCTTCGTTCGGGTCAACACCACCGGCCCGGCCAACCCCGAGCTCGACGCGATGATCATCGACTCCCTCACTCCCTGACGGGTCGCGCATTAACTCTGTGACAGTGCATCTCTATGGTGGAACCCATGGAGGTGTTGGAGCTCGAAGCGTGTGCGGCGGAGTTCGCTGCGGCAGGCAATCCGTTGTCTGCGGTCGATGCCACCACCCGTGCACTGCGCCAAGCGCGGGCGCGGCAGCTCGACGAGGTCCGCACCATCGTCGACTCCGGTTCGTACCTCGGTGATGGCTACCGCTCCCCCGCCGCGTGGCTTGCCGATGCCACTCGCGAGAGCTACGGCCACTGCACCAACACCCTGTCGATGGCGAAACGGATCGCCCACATGGTGCTCGTGCACGCCGCGTTCCAAGCGGGCGACCTTGCCGAAACCGGCCTCCGCCTGTTGACCGAGGCGTGGGCACCGCACCTCACCGACGTGTTCGCTCGCGATGAGGCGATGCTGCTCGGTTGGGCTACCTCACTGCCACCGAAGGACCTTGGATTGCTGCTCGACACGTGGCGGATGCACGTCGACCCCGATCGCGAGGCCGGCACCGCCCAGGAACGCTTCGATCAGCGTTCGGTCCACCTGTCCAAGCTGCTCGACGGCGTCGGACGCCTCGACGGAACAATGGACCCTGAGGGTTACCAACTGCTCCACGAAGCAATCCGGGCACTGTCGCAACCGGCCGACGACGAGCAGCGCACCGCAGCTCAGCGCCGACACGACGCCCTGGTCCAGATGGCCAAGATGGCGCTCGAGTCCTTCGCACCCGAACCGGGCAAGAAGCGACGCAAGCCCACCGTCATCGCCACAGCAACCGTGTCCGACCTCGCCGAGAACTCCGGTGGCGGCGCCGTCGACACCGGCGGCGAGCGGACGGTCGTGCCGATCGAATCAGTCCGACGGATGGCCTGCGACTGCGAGATGCATCGATATCTGGCCGACCCTGCCGGTCACGTCATCGACTTCGGTCGCAAACGGCGCCTGATCTCCGACGTCCAGTTCGACCTGCTCATGGTCCGTGACCACGGCTGTCGCTGGCCAGGCTGCAACATCCCCGCAGCGGGGTGCGACGCCCACCACGCCACACACTGGCTTGATGGCGGTGAAACCGAGCCGAACAACCTCGTGTTGTTGTGCTGGTACCACCACCATCTGTTGCACGAACAACACTGGAGTATC
>JAJCXU010000577.1 GCA_029263275.1 Ilumatobacter sp. | reverse complement strand
GTGCGATCTCGACTTCCTCGACACCTTGCCGCCACGTGAGATGCGATGCGGTCTGGGTGAGATGGCCAAGTATCACTTCCTCACCGGCGACGATCTGCTGGCGATGGATCTCGAAGAGCGTGTCGCCCGGTGCATCGAGATCAAGGCCGAGGTGGTCGCGTCCGACGAACGCGAAGGCGGCCGGCGCGCGCTCCTCAACTACGGCCACACCTTCGCCCATGCACTCGAGATCGCGACACAGCACGAACTGGCACACGGTGAGGCGGTTGCCATCGGTCTGATCTATGCGGCCGAACTCGGCCTCGAGCTGGGCCGAATCGACGCGGATCGAGTGCGCCAGCACCGGGCCGTCGTCGCTGGCGAGTACGACCTGATGACGAACCCTCCTCCGGGGCTCGAAGCCGACGCTTTGGTCGCCTTGATGTACCGCGACAAGAAGGCATTGGGTGCGGGGCTGACATTCGTCCTCGACGGGCCACGTGGCGTCGAGGTCGTCTCGGGTGTTGACGAGACCCCGGTGCGTGCCGCGATGTCACGCATTCTGGGAGCCTGACCAAGCCAGCCCATCACCGGCGCTCGAGGACCGAGGAGATCGCTGCAGCGACGGCGTCTGGTTGTTCACGTTGGATGAAGTGACCGCTGTCAGCGACGACTTCATGTCGTCCATCGGTCGAGAGGCTGCTCAGATCGGCCTGCATGATCGGCCAGTGCTCGGCCATGACCGCCTCGATCTCGCTGGCGCTTGCCGGCGAGATCCCGCCGCCTTCGAGCGCTTGGTCGCCCGCTTCGAGCACCACGAGCGGGACGCCGCCGAGCGATCGATGCGGGGCGACCTGTGCGGCGGATGCGACGAAGTCCATGCGTTCTGGGTTCACTGCCGACTCGTAGAGGCCGGCGACTTCGCCCCACGCGGTGGGGGAGAGTTCTCGTTGCAGGATCGCAGCCTGCTCTTCGTGCGCGCTGTCGACGAGCACCATGCCTGCCACGGTCTCGGGGTGTTGGGCGGCGAACAATCGAACGACGAAGCCGCCGAACGAGTGCCCGACCAGCACGAGCGGACCGTCGATGGCTTCCATCTCGAGCACTGCGGACAAATCGTCAACGGCATCTTGGGCCGTACGAATTGTTTGGGGTGCCGGATCGCTGAAGCCCATTCCGGCCCGCGAGACGAAGCACACTCGGTGGGTGTCATCGAGGCGCTCCTGCACGTCGATCCATTCGTGGCCGTTGGAACCCAGGCCGTGTTCGAGGATCACCGTGGGCTCTCCTGACCCGGAGCATCGAATGAAGACCGTGCGACCGCCGACATCGACCTCCTCGCCGCTGTTGAGGAGCGAGAACGCCTCGTACACACGAGGTCCGAGGACCGCACCCGCACCGACCAGCAGAACGAGCGCCGCGACGATTGGCAGCCTCCAGCGACGCAACCTGCTGGGGGCGGCGACCGTCGATGTCTTGGCTCGTTCGCGACCGAATCGGAACGAGCGGGTGGCGGCGGCGAAGCCGACGATCACCCAGGCAATCAACACGGTGGCACCGATCCCGAGGTGATAGCTGCCGCCTGGCTCGGCAACCGCCTCGAACTCCGCAGGGAGGAAGACGGATCGCATCCCGGCAGCGAGCCAGCGCAGCGGGAATGCCCCGGCGATCGTCCGCATCCAGGACGGAATCGAGTTGAACTCGATGAAGACGCCTGACACGAACTGCAGGAACAGGAACGGTGGCGTGAAGACCACAGCGGCGGACTTGGTGCTCCTCGGCAATGAGGCGAGGGCGATGCCAAGGACGGCGGCTGCGGCCACCCCCAGCGTGAACACCCAGGCAAACGTCATGATCTTCGTCGAGTCGGTCGGCAGATCGACATCGAAGGCTGCGACACCGACACCGAGCAACGCGGCGGTCATGCCAACGGCAAGTGTCAGTGTCAGTGCGACTTTGCCGATCAGGTACGACGCGACGGGCAGGGGAGTGAGTGCGAGTCGCCGGAGCGTCCCGTCGTGCCGCTCGATTGCCATCGACGTTGCGAGGTTCACGAAACCTGCCGAGAGCACCGAGGCGGCGATGATCCCGGGTGTGAACCACTGGCCGACGGTGACCTGCGTCCCCTCGAGGGTGTCGCTGAAGATCGCTCCGAACAGCACGAGCAGCATGAGTGGCAATGCAAGGCTGAACACCACTGCGTCCTTCGAGCGCACGAGGGCCAGCAGTTCCAGTCGGGCACGGACGAGGCCGAGCGCGAGCACGCGACGTGCGCCGACATGAGGTGATTCGGTCATTGGTCCGCTCCGCCTTCTTCGAGCAATGTCAGGTAGGCCTCTTCGAGGCTCGGACGGTTGATGTCGAGTTCCTCGACGGGGCTGCCGTTGGGGTGCTGATGTCCCCACTCCATCAAGGCCGCCACCACGCCGGTCGAATCGGGGGTCCCGATGCTGATGCGCCCGTCCTGGTCGATCTGGGCCGCCGGCAGGCCGGGCGGCAGTTCGGCTGCAGTGGTTGGAGGTCGCAGCCGGAAACTCACGGTGCTGGCCGAGGATTGACCGGTGAGATCGCCGGTCGGGCCTTCCCACACCTTGCCGCCGTCGACGAGGACAATCGTGCGCTGGGCGAGATGGTCGACCTCGTCGAGGTAGTGCGTGGTCAGCAGTACGGTCGTTCCGGTGTCGGCCAAGTGACTGACGAGGTCCCAGATCATGCGCCGGACCCCGGGGTCAAGGCCGGTGGTCGGTTCGTCGAGGAAGAGCATGTCCGGATCCCCGATGATGCCGAGGGCGACATCGACTCGTCGTCGTTGCCCACCGGAGAGGGTGCTGATTCGCTGATCGGTGAGCGCAGTGAGTTCGAGCAGGTCGACGACCTCGGCGATCGGGCGCGGTCGCGGGTAGTAGCGAGCATGGGCCCGAAGCATCTCCCCGACGGTGTATTCGTCGGTCTCGGTGCCGAGTTGGAGCACGGCGCCGATTCGTGAGCGCCACAGCGGTGCTGCCGCGACTGGGTCGTCGCCGAGTACCCGGACGGAGCCCTGCTCGTAGTAGCGCAGGCCTTCGAGGATCTCGACCAGCGTGGTCTTCCCGGCCCCGTTCGGGCCGAGCAAGGCGACGACCTCGCCGCGGTTCACTTCGAGATCGATGTCGAAGATGCCACGTCCGTCTCCGTAGGAGCGGGTAAGGCCAACCGCCTGGATTGCGGGTTCGAGTGTGGTCGCGCTCATTGGCCGTCGACCTCAGAGAGTGCGGCGAATGCCATGCCGGTTGCTTGCTCGCCGGTGTGTTCCTCATTGGCGACCGCCAGGACGATGCGATTTGAAGCCGGGACGATGGCGGCCTGGCTGTACCACGCCGTGTTCGAGCCGTTGTGGAAGAACGCTGTCCCGTCAGGCCCATCCAGAACGAGCCAGCCAGCAGCGCTGTGCGCTCCTGGAACACCCTCGACGGACACCGCAGACGGTTCGAGAAGCTGTTGGGCGCTCTCCTGGCTGAGGAAGTCGCTCGTGCCGTTGAATCCGTTGAGCACCTCGACCAGGAACCGGCCCCAGTCGTTCATCGAGCAGTGGACGGTGCCGGATGGCCCGAGCAGCGCGGGGTTGTCGACGAATGCGGGTTCGCCGGCAGCGTCATGACCGGCTGGCTGGCTGGGGTCATCCTCGGATCCGGGGGCGCCGAATCCGCAAGAGTCCATTCCGAGTGGGGCGAACAGCTCGGTGGTCATCAAGTCCTCCCAACTCTCACCCGTCGCCGCTTCCATGGCCGCGCCGACGATGACGTAGCCGGGATTGGAATAGCTCGACACCGTGCCGGGCTCGATGACCGGCGGCTCGGACAGGATCAGTTCCGCTCCGAGAGCCCGTGCGTCGACGACGGGCATCGACAGGATCGATTCATCGATGTCGAGTTCGTCGCCCGGCGTTCCGCCCGTGTGGCGCAGCAGCTGCGCCATCGTGATATCGGCGTATCCGGGGTCGAGATCGGCGATGTCAGGAAAGGCGGCCGCCAAGGTCGTTTCCATCGTGATGCCGCGGTCGTGCTCGGCGAGTCTCGCGAGCAGCGCGGCGGTCATTGCCTTGGTGTTGGACCCGATGTGGAATTGGTCGTCCACGGTGGCCACGGAGGCATCACCGCGTCGCCGCACACCGCTGATCGCCATGTCGATCATGCCGTCGCTGTCGAAGAGGGCTGCTCCGAGCGCCGGGACGCCGGTGTCGAGCACGATCTCATCCAGCGCCGACGCGAGGTCGTTCGGTCGCGTATCCAGCGTGGTCGAGGGCGACTCAGCAGCGTCGATCACGACGTCGCCGACTCCGCCAGCCTCGTCGGACCCGCAGGCGCTGGCGGCCAGCGCCAGCGTCACGGCGAGGGCTCCTGTCGTCCGTCGAATCGTCGTGGTCGTGGTGGATTTGGTGATGGTCATGGTGTGCTCCGTTCGCAGGGGTGTTGTCGTGGTCTTGATGTGTTCCACGATGACGACGACGCTCAGCGCTGCCATCGGGGCGCGGACGACACTTGATGCAGTGGGCCCACGAAGGCGACGTACGTGCCTGCACGGATGACGCGGGCCCGGGCGGGGGCAATACTTGTCATGTGACCAGCAGCCGCCTCTTCGCCGCATGCGCTGCGCTGTGTGTTGCGTTCGCCGTCGCGATGACTGCAGCGGCAGTCGGTCTCTCAGCGGGGCGTGATGCTCTTCAGGTTGACGAACTACTCCGGGTCGAACCGTTGCCGGAGGCACTTGACGTCTCGGTGGACGATCACCTCAGCTTCGCGTTCGAGGCATTCAGTGGGACCCGCCCGTGGACGCAGGCCGATCTCGAGGAACGATTCACGCCCGGTTTCGTCCAGAACTTCGATGCCGAGCGTTTGAATCA
>JAJCXU010000576.1 GCA_029263275.1 Ilumatobacter sp. | reverse complement strand
TTCTGGCGGCGCCTGACAAGTTCAAGGGGACGGCGACTGCGCATGAGGTTGCCCGTGCGATTGGGCACGCGTGCTGGGAGCGCGACATCGACTGCACCGAGATCCCGCTCGCAGACGGTGGCGACGGACTGCTCGATGTACTCGGTGGCGCAAATCGGACGTCAGTCGTCACCGGTCCGCTCGGCGATCCAATCGAGGCCGGCTGGCGTCTGCATCGCGACACCGCCGTCATCGAGATGGCACAAGCGAGCGGCCTCGTGCTGGCAGGCGGCCAGAAGAGCAACGACCCACTCGACGCCACCACGACGGGTACTGGCGAGCTGATCGACCAAGCCCTCGACCTCGGGGCCAAGCGCATCATCGTCGGCCTCGGCGGATCGGCCACCACGGACGGCGGCTTCGGCGCGATCCGCGCCATCAACGCCATCTCACGGCTCAAGCAGGTCGAACTCCTCGTGGCCTGCGACGTCAACACCTTGTTCACCGACGCAGCGACCGTCTTCGGCCCACAGAAGGGCGCGTCGTCGGCACAGATACGAATGCTCACCGGTCGGCTCGAACGTTTGGCCCAGATGTTCGCGAGCGATTTCAACGTGGACGTCACCACGATCGAAGGAGGCGGTGCCGCCGGCGGGCTCGGTGGCGCGTTGGCCGCTCTCGGCGGACGCCTCGTCCCCGGCTTCGAACTCGTCGCCGACGAACTCGACGTCTACGACCACCTCGACGTCGACCTGATCATCACCGGCGAAGGTCGGCTTGACGACACCAGCTTCGATGGCAAGGTGATCGGCGGCATGACCGAAATGGCGATCGAGCACGGCGTGCCAATCGTCGCCATCGTGGGCGATGCCGACGCTGACACCGCAGCGCGCTGGGACGACAAGGTGCCCGTGGTGTCGCTCACGGCCGAATTCGGCGTCGACCTCGCGATGAGCGAACCGAAGCAATGCATCCAACGTGCTGCTGATCAATTGTTGGCTCAGCACACCGGGCGCTGAGCGTTCCGATCAGCCGTCGGTGGCCTCGTCAGCAGCGGGCTCATCCGGAGCCACCACGTCTTCGCCAGCCACGGCCGGCGCCGTGCCCAGGTCCGCGGTCCCCGTCGCGACCGCGGCCTCCGCGGCGAGCGTCTCGAGGGTCTTGTCGGCCTGGTTGTCACCAAGGACGACGAGCACTCCGGCACCATCGAGCGAACCACTGTCGGTCGGTGCGGGCGTCGGGATGGCCTGGGCGGCGACGCCACCGAGTGACCGAGCGACCGATTCGGCAACGGCCTGGGCGGCGGTGTTGGTCGGGTCGAAGTAGACGATGCTGTCGTCGACGTTGGTCGTTGCGTTGACCGGCGTGCCCATGTTGTAACCAGCGGTACCGAGAGTCTCCGACATCCGGCCAGCGGAACCACCAATGGTGTTGCCGTTCGCCACGACCACGGTGGCCCCCTCCGTCACCAGTGCGACGGTGGTGGTGGTCGTGATCTCGATCGTGGTGGTGACGCCAGAGTCGAACGTCGTCGTGGGCTGCACGTCAGTGACGACCGGGTCGCTCGATCCGCCCGATGACGACGAGTCGTCCGCAGTCAGGTCGCGCAGGATGAGGAAACCGGCGATGATGGCGACCACCGCGAGCACGATGCTCAATGTGGAACCGACGGGTGAACCGCCGACCCCCTGGCGCGGCGAACGCCGCGTAGCGCCGACACCACTGCCGACGGCGACTTCTTCGTTACTCATGCGTGGGCACCCTCTCCGGAGCCAGCGGATGCGACACCGTCGATCCGCGCCTGACGTGCTCGGAGACGCAGCCGCTTGAGACGGCGCACGACCAGCGGGTCGTGGTCCATCGCGGCGGGGTCGTCGAGCACGGTGGCCAGTTCGGCCTGATAGTCCTCGGGCGAACACTGGAAGCGCGCACGAACCACCTGGTCACGTGGCTCTTCATTACTCCACCACGATCGTTCGAAATCAAGCATGGCGGCATGTCGTTCGCTGAGCATCACTGCACAGACTGCCTGGTCGGCGGCGCAAATTACAAGCACCCCACGAGATATGTTCAAGCTTCGTGTCAGATTCTTCGCTGCCTCCCTCCGACCATGCCACCGCTGGCCGGCCCTTTCTCATCGGAGTTGCCGGTGGCAGCAGTTCGGGGAAGACCACGATCTCGGAGCGGCTCGTCGATCTGACCGGCGAAGAGCACCTCTCTCGAATCGAACTCGATTCCTATTACCTCGACCGCGGCGACGAGCCGCTGGAGACCCGGAGCAGAGCGAACTACGACCATCCGGATGCATTCGACTGGCCGCTCCTCAACGACCACATGGCTGCGCTCGCCAACGGCGCCTCCGTCGAGGTGCCGATCTACGACTACGCCGAGCACAACCGCAGCGGCCAGACCCGCACTGTGCACCCGAAGAAGATCATCGTTGTCGACGGGATCCTCGTCCTTTGGGACCGGGCCCTGCGCGATCGCTTCGACCTCAAGATCTTCGTCGACACCGCACCCGACATCCGCTTCATCCGGCGCCTGCAGCGTGACGTGGCCGATCGCGGCCGGACGGCGAAGAGTGTCATCGACCAGTACCTCGAAACGGTCCGACCGGCGCACGAGCGATTCATCGAGCCAAGCAAGCGGTACGCCGACGTGATCATTCCCGAAGGCGGCCTCAACCGCCCCGCCCTCGAAGTTCTGCTCGCAAGGGTCCGAGAACTCACCGCCTAACGGTCAGTCTGTGCCAGGCACAGACTGACCGCCGCACTGCAGCGCCAACATTTCTGCCGACCGGTCACTCTGTGCCTGGCACAGAGTGACCGGTTGCGGCAAGACTCGCGGCATGTCGACGATCTATGACGAGACGCACGAGTTGTTCCGGGAGAGCTTCCGGGCGTTCGTCGAGGCCGAAATCGTTCCCAAGTACCACGATTGGGAAACGGCCGGAATCATGGACCGCGACCTGTACACCGCTGCCGGCAAGCACGGATTCACCGGGATGGCCGTCGCTGAGCAATACGGCGGTGGTGGCACCAAGGACTTCCGATTCAACGCGATCATCGCCGACGAACTCGCTCGACGCGGCATCAACGGTGCCGGCCTCGGCCTGACACTGCACAACGACATCGTCACCCCCTACTTCATCGAGTACTGCAACGATGAGCAGGCCGCACGTTGGCTCCCCGGCATCGCATCCGGCGAACTCATCACCGCGGTCGCCATGACCGAACCCGGCACCGGTTCCGATCTCGCCGGCATCAAGACCACCGCCGTGCGCGACGGCGACGAGTTCATCCTCAATGGCGCCAAGACCTTCATCACCAACGGCATCAACTCCGACCTCGTCGTGGTCGTCTGCATCACCGATCCCGAAGCCGGCCGCAGCGGCATGTCACTGCTCGTCGTCGAGCGCGGCATGGAGGGCTTCGAGCGCGGCCGCAACCTCGACAAGATCGGCCAGAAGTCCGCCGACACCGCCGAGCTGTTCTTCTCCGACGTCCGGGTCCCGGTGGCCAACGTTCTCGGCGACGAGGGCAAGGCAATGGAGTACCTCGCGTTCAATCTCGCTCAGGAGCGGCTGTCGATCGGTCTCTTCGGTGTTGCCGCGGCACGCGCCGCCCTCGACTGGACGGTCGAGTACGTGAAGGAGCGCACCGCCTTCGGTCAGCCGATTGCGTCCTTTCAGAACACGAAGTTCACGCTCGCTGAAGTTGCCACCGAAATCGCTGTCGCCGAGCCATTCATGGAGCAGTGTTTGCTCAAGCTGAACGAGGGAACGCTGAGTCCGGCCGCGGCCGCAATGGCCAAGCTGCACGGAACCGAGTTGCAGAACAGCGTCACCGATCGTTGTCTGCAACTGTTCGGCGGCTACGGATTCATGACCGAGTACCCGATCGGCCCGGCCTACGTCGATGCCCGCGTCACCACGATCTATGGCGGCACCAGCGAAATCATGAAGACGATCATCTCCAAAGACGTCCTCAAATAGTTACGCATGGGGTCAGGCCCCTTTCGTAACTCTGTCCGACCGACCACCGACGCGACAGACCTCCCACTGCAACCCGGCCCAACGGGCGACCGACATCATCTGCAAAGAGTTGCGAAAGGGGCCTGACCCCATACGTAACTCTGGGTTAGGGGACGGCGAGGATGTCGATCATGCCGGTGTCGCCGTTGACGCGGATCGTTGCGCCGTCGGGGATCTTCTCCGTGGCGCTCGTCGCGCTGATCACGCACGGGATGCCGAGCTCGCGGCTGACGATGATCGCGTGCGACAACGCTGCGCCGACGTCGACGACCACGGCAGCTGACGGCACGAACAGCGGCGTCCACGACGGGTCGGTGATCGGCGCGATCAGGATGTCTCCCGGCTCGAGCGCCAGCGGATCGTTACTGTCGAGGATCACCCGGGCCCGACCCTCCGCAGAACCAGGACATCCGGGAAGACCCTGCAGCGTGTCGCCGGCGTCGAGATGCGGGATGTCACCAGCACCCTTGACCCGCCAGGTGTTCGGCGGCTCGGTCTCACCGACGAAGACGAACGGCGGCTCACGGGTGAGCAGGTCGTCGTACTCTGCTCGACGCTCGCGGACCGTGTCGAGCATCGATGTCGGCGCGGCGAGCAAGGTCGGCCATTCGTCACTCATCACCATGGCGAAGTCTTCGATCTCGTCGAACCCGCCAGCGGCAACCATGCGACGCCCGAGCTCGCGCATCGGCACGCGGAGCTCGTGGATCAGGCGAATGTTGTTGGTCTTCGTGCGCTCACGTCCTGGCAGCCAGGCCGCCGACGAAGCGATTGCGGCGGCGAGCTGACCGTGCGTCTCGGCGTCGCCTTCGACCATCGCGAGCAGCTCGGCGCTCGCGCGGGCACGTTCAGTCGACCGCAGTTCGTATTGGGAACTCGGGGCCAGGTCGGCAGGCGAGACGCGCATCCGGTCGATTGCCGACAGCGCGAGTTCAGGGTGCGTCTCCCACGAGTTCGAGCGCATCTCCCATTCGTTCGGCCCGCGTGATCCGAACTCGTCGACGAATGCCTGGAAGCTGGTCAGGAATTGCTGTGCGTCGTCGGAGCCCGACGCGGCGAGTCGGTCGATCATGCCGTGGACACCTGCGACGAACTCCCGCGTGAGCTCCTCGCTGCCAGCAGCGAGACGACCGAGGTCCCACATGGCATGGGAAGGCTCGGCAGAGTCGACCTGACCGATGCCCGCGATGATCGGCATGATCAG
>JAJCXU010000575.1 GCA_029263275.1 Ilumatobacter sp. | reverse complement strand
CAGTTGCCGTCGCTGCGCACACGATTTGTGGCCTTCGACACCGCCGTGACCGACCTGACTGCATTTCTTCACGACCCCGTCGAAGTGCTCTTCGGTGTGCAACTTGGCGGTGGCACCGACATCGCGAATGCGCTCGGCTACTGCCAGCAACTGATCGAGCGGCCACGGCACAGCGTGCTGTTCCTCGTGACCGACCTGTACGAGGGCGGCAACGTCACCACGATGCAACGGCGTGTCGCCGAGATCGTGTCGTCAGGTGTGCAGGTTGTGGTGCTGCTGGCGCTGAGCGACGAGGGTGCGCCGGCGCACGATCATGCGCAGGCTGCAGCGCTCACGGCACTCGGTGCCACCGTGATGGCGACGACACCAGCGGAATTCCCGCAAGTACTCGCCGACGCACTGGCCTGATCAGCATGCCGAGCGTGTAGGTTTTCGAGCGTATGGGTCAGCTGGTCGCCGTCACTGAGAAGCCGAGTTCCACGCCAGGCGTGGTGCGTTTCGAGATCAACCGGACGCTGTCCGGGCAAGGTCACGAGCGGTTCCGCTCTGTCGTTGACGCCCATGGCAACACACCATCGGACGAACTCGCTCGCCGTCTCTTCGGCACGGGCCAAGTCGCCGGGGTGCACGTGTACTCGAACATCATCACCGTCGACCTCGAGAAGGGGTACGACTCGTCGGGGCTCTCCGACCTCGTGCGTGACATGTACATGTACTGGAAGCCCGGGGTCGAGCCGCCGTCGTTCGCTGATCTGCAACCCGAAGAGCCCGCCGCTGACGCTGCTGTTGCGGCCCCAAGCGGTGACGGTGGCGACGACGCGCTGAGCGCTGCTGCGCAACTCGTGCCGATGCATCTGCTCGAGCGTGGCCGTGCGGCTCGCGAGAAGTGGAACGCCAAGCAGGGTTGATGTCGACGTTGGCGCTCCGCTGACGTGTGAATCAATCTGCTGGCAGGGTGTCACCTCGTTCGATGGTGAGGCGTATCGTCGCGCCGGTCGAAGAAGTGATGCATGGCTGACGATGTCCTGACCCTCCATGAAGCTGCCGAGGAACTCGGCGTGCACTACATGAGCGCGTACAGGTACGTGCGCCTAGGTCTGCTCGATGCAGTGAAGCTGGGCGGCATCTGGAATGTGCAGCGCTCGGCAGTCGAGGCGTTCCAAGCCGGATCGGATCGGTCGCCGGTGGCCGCCGGCGAGCGTGCGCCGTGGGGCGAACGGCTTGAGTCGCTCCTGGTCAGCGGTGATGCTCAGGGTGCTTGGGCGGTGGTGGAGAAGGCGATGGCATCGGGCATGGGCCTCGATTCGATCTATCTCAACGTGCTCACTCCCGCCCTCGTCGGGATCGGCGAACGATGGAGCGTTGGTGATGTCGACGTCGCCGTCGAACACCGCGCCAGCGGCATCGCGATGCGGATCATCGGCCAGATCGGACCGAAGTTCATCCGTCGCGGCCGCTCGCGCGGCGTGATCATCGTGGCCGCGCCGCCTGGAGAACAACACGTACTGCCGTTGGCGATGTTGAGCGATCTGCTGCGACTCGAAGGGTGGGAGGTGGCCGACTTGGGCGTGAACCTGCCCGTACCTTCGCTTATCCACCTCATGCAGGACATGCCCGATGCGGTGGCGATCGGGCTGTCGGCGTCGTCATCGGAAGGCACGGCAGGGTTGGCTGGGATGTGCGGTGCGGTGCGTGAGGCAGTGCCGCACCTCCTCGTGGTCGTCGGCGGTGGAGCGATTCAGGATCGGGGCCATGCGGTGTCGTTGGGTGCGCACGAATGGGCGACGACGAGCGAGCAGATGGGCGGCCTGATCGAAACGCATCGTGCTGCTCTGGGCCAGGCTGGAGACCGTCAGGCCAGGTCAGAGGACTGAAGTCGACATCTCTTGCTGTCTCGAACGTTTGTTCGATACAGTGCGATGATGACGATTTCTTCTGGGTTGACCGCTTCTGGGTTGGCCGCACCCGCACTGAACGATGTCCTCGCGGCGCTCGGTGATCGAGTCGCTCCGGTGTCGATGGCACTCGAACGAACACTGCCCACACCAGCCGACTGTGCCGATTTGTTTGCCGAAGGGGGCCTGGTGCGTGGCCGGACGTTGTCGTCCGGCGGCCCGGCGGCCACCTCCGTCATGTTGCGGCTCGTCGCCGCCGCAGTTGAGGCAGGGGGATGGATGGCGGTCATCGATGTGCCGACGTTGGGGCTCGATGCCGCCAGTGAATTGGGCATTGCGCTCGAGCGCGTCGTCGCGATCGATACCCGACGTTCCGGTTCGGATGCCGGCGAACGTGCTGGCGAGGTCGATGCGGCCGTGTGGGCCGATGTCATTGCTGCGGCAGCTGATGGGTTCGAGGTGTTGGTCACCCGAGTGCCGAGTGATGTTCGTCCGTCGACACTGCGCAAGGTGGTCACACGGTTGCAGCAGCGCGGCGTCGTGATGATGGTGGTCGGCGACCCGGGGCCGTTGGTCTGTGACGGTGTGATCGACACCGGTCGTCAGGTGTGGGCCGGTGTTGGTGCTGGATGGGGTCGACTCGAACGTCGTGTCGTCGAGGTCACCGCAACAGGGCGTCGGCTTCCTGGCCAGCGCTGCCGGACCATGGAGTTCCCGGTGCCCGAGTCGCACGGCTCGGAGAGTTCTGAGTCGCCGAGTTCTGAGTCGCCGAGTTCTGAGTTGCCGGTGCCCGAGCCGTCGATTCACGAGCTCTCCACCGCGAGCTAGGGCCCGGTGGTGGTGATGGCGATGCGCATGGTCACGGTGTGGCTCCCTGACTGGCCGGTGGTTGCCGCAGGCTTTGACGGGAGCGTGCCTGCCGCGGTGATGGCGGCAAACCGTGTGGTGGCGCGCACCGCCGCGGCGGCAGCGGAAGGGGTGGTGATCGGGCAACGTCGGCGTCAGGCACAGCGTCGGTGTCCTGAGATCGAATTGGTCGATCACGATCCAGCACGCGATGCGCGCGAGTTCGAGTCGGTGGTTCGTGCTGTCGCCGAGGTGTCGCCGCGGCTGGATGTGATCGAGCCCGGATGGGTGAGCATGGCGGCGCGAGGCCCATCGAAGTACTTCGGCGGTGACGTGGCGGTGGCGGAGCATCTGCAGCGGGTTATCACCGAGGCGGGTGTGATGGCGGGCGTGCAGGCAAGCGCTGGCGTGGGTGTGGCTGATGGGCGGTTCTCGTCGAGCGTGGCGGCTCGTTTGTCGGTGCGACGGGCTGGCCCCGTGGTCGTCGAGCCGAACCAGTCGCCAGCCTTCTGTGCCCCGCTCCCGATTGGCTGGCTACAGACACTGGGTGAATCCGACCCGGAAATGATCGATCTCTTCACCCGGTTGGGTCTGCGCCGCCTCGGCGACCTCGCGGCGCTCGACCCGGCCGACGTGTTGGGGCGGTTCGGGCATCCCGGGGTGCATGCGCATCGTTTGGCTGCGGGGGTCGACGTTCGTCCATCGAGCACGACTGACCCGGCTCCGGAACGTCGCCTCGACCAGGTGCTCGACGATCCGGTAGCCCAAGCGTCGGCGGTGGTGTTCGTCGCGAAACAGCTGGCTGACGAACTAGCACAGTCCTTGGCGGCGACCGGGCGGGTGTGTACCCGACTGGTTGTCGAACTCGAAACCGAGCACGGAGAACGTTCCGAGCGATCGTGGTACCGGTCGGCGGGGATGAATGCCCAAGCCATGGTCGAGCGAGTGCGCTGGCAGCTCGATGCCTGGGTCAATCTGCCACGGGGGAGCGAGCAGGAGATTACCGGTGGCGTCGCGCTGATCCGGTTGACGCCTGATGAAGTGCGTGCCGACGTGGGGAGTCAGCTGGGGTTGTGGGGTGGGCAGTCCGAAGCCGACCGTCAAGCGGCGCGGACGATCGCCCGACTGACCACGATCACGTCCGACGAGGCGGTCACGGTGCCGGTCTGGAACGGAGGCCGGTTGCCGGCCGATCGATACCGGTGGGTGCCAGCCTCGAATGTCGACCTCGATCGGCGCGTGCGAGCGGTGTCGAGTGCTGGCACGGGGAGCGGCCCCAGTGGCCCGTGGCCCGGAACGTTGCCGGCCCCGTCACCGTCGACGGTGTTCGCCGATCCCCACCCCGCTGAAGTGCTCGACAACGTTGGGCAGCCCGTGCAGGTGAGCGGTCGGGGTGTGGTGTCAGCACCACCGGCTCGGTTTCGTTTGATGGCTGGCGACGAAACGTCAGGATGGCGGCCGGGCCGGGTTCGTGGCATCGCATCGTGGGCGGGGCCGTGGCCGATCGACGAACGGTGGTGGGAGCCAGATGGTCACCGGCGCCTTGCTCGGTTCCAGGTGGTCACTGAGGATTCCGATGGGGGTCAGCGCGGCTATCTCGTCGTCGCCGAACATCGCCAATGGTGGGTCGCCGCTCTCTACGACTGAACTCGCTAGTTCGCGGCAGGGAAACAATCGACGAAGCAGCCTGGCCAAGTCAGAACGATCCCGAGGGACGCACACAGAGCACTCCAGCTCCGGTCGTTCGGTTGGACAGAGGCGGCGATGACGGCAACCACCTCGTCATGTCGCAGCCTGAGCTGCTGGCGATAACGGAGCACCTGCCCGACTGCAAGCCTGAGCTGGCGCTCCTCATTCTGGTGAGTGATGCACTTGACTTCAGCGACGTAGACCACTCCGGAGTTCTCCCAGGCAAGGTCCCAGTCCTGGTCGTTGACGCTCGGGGAGAGCGGTTCGAGCCCAGTCCACCGGACGTGGTCGGCAAGTGAGTTCTGTGTGGCGCGGTGGCTGCGGAGAGATCGCTCGACGAGCGCCGGGTCGCGGATCATTGGGCCAGCTTCAGCGACGCCCAGATGTTCGTCCGCGATGCGGTAGGCGGTCCCGATGGGAGAAGCTGACTGCTGCCGTGGCTTGTCGTCGGCTACTGCAGAACCATCCGACGTGACGGCCGGGAGTGAGAGCAGCCCGACGAGTTCAGCTGGGAGCTTGACGAAGGAACCCTGGAACGGACGCAACGGCTGTCCGGTATACGGGACGAAGGGAAAGTAGAGCGGGGCTCCGACGCTTGCCTGGAGCCGATCACGAAGCTCGACGATCTCGGGCTCTTTGACGCGGATTTGCTCGAGCGTCACCGGCTCGATCGGGGTGTAGCCCCGCAGCCCTCTCCGGACTCCCGGACGAGCGCTCGTGCCTTGTGCTCCCCGTGCCACTTGGTCACGCCATGATTCGCCCGCCGCGAAGCTGTAGCCGACAATGGCCTCTTCGTGCTGGAGAAAATGGAAGACGACATCTCCTTGCGCCGGCTCATGGATGAGGTCGTAGCTCCACTGGGGATTGCCTGCCTCGTTGAACTCGGGAGCATTGAGGTCGGCTCCGACATCGGACCGGTCGGTGATCTCGAGCCAGAATCTCTCCCCGTCCAGTTCCAGCCA
>JAJCXU010000574.1 GCA_029263275.1 Ilumatobacter sp. | reverse complement strand
CCTGAAATCGGCTGAGCGGGTGCTAGCAAACAACGCCGACTTCCTTCGGAACCATCGCCGAGCCGCCGCCAACTACTCCGCAATCGCCGGCGTGACAGCGCTCAAGCTGGGCCAGCCCGCGCGGGCCAGGCCGCACCTTCGCCGGGCGCTTCGACTCGATCCCCGCCGCCTCAGCTGGTGGTTGAACGCGGCGATTGCTCATGTTGGGCTCTCCCGACGCCCAGGCAATCACGAAACTCGTTGACAGTCCCGCGCCGGATTGCATCGCTCATCTCACAAATAGCAGACGCGGTAGCGAAACGAGCCGATCAATCGACCAACGCGGCGACCGGCTTGGCGCATCCAGTTCTCACGCCGGCTCGGCTGGACCGCAAGTGGGGCACGCGTGACCACCCACCACCAGTTCCGTAAGGCCTCGATCGTGTGGCGACGACGATCAACCTGACCGACACCGTGTCGACGGTAGAGCTGGACGTGCGAGGTGCCGTACCTCCGCATCTGATGGAAGACAGCGCGCCCACCAGACCGAGAGCGATAGTGATACACAGCGTCGCGTGCCAGAACCGGTCGCACGCCTGTGGCCTCCGTGACTCTGAGTGCAAAGTCGAAGTCCTCGCCTGTGCCGCCAAAGTGTTCGTCGTTGCCACCCACTTCAGTCCAAATGGACCGACTGATGGCGATGGCACCATTGGCGATCGGGCGCCCAAACATCTCCTCGATCTGAGTCGACTGAAACCCCCGTGAGTCGGCATGGACATCTCCCAAGCGGCGGTAGTCCATCGAGCTGGCCACGAACTGTGCGTTCGGAAGCGCTGCCGCCAGCGCCTCGACCCACCGTTCCCCTACGAGATCGTCGTCGTCGCAAAAGGCCAACCACTCCGCCGCTGCAGCGTCGACGCCGACGTTGCGGGCGTAGCTGAGATTCTGTTGCTCGGGGGCCGCCACGACCCGTACCGAGCGAGATCCCTCGGCAAAGTGTTGCACGATCTCGACGGTCCGATCGGTCGACCCGTTGTCGACCACGATCGTTTCGAACTGCACCGACGTCTCCTGAGATGCGAGCGCCTGCAACTGCGCGGCAATGGTCTGTTCGCCGTTCAGGGTGCACAGGATGACCGACAGCGCCGGCTCGGTGACACCGAGGGTGTCCGCCCGCTCACTCACGCGGAACGTCCTCGACCGGCCACACGACGAAGCCGGCGGGCCGAGCGAGCGAGCTGCCAGCCGATGAGGTCAAACACCTCGGCTCGACGCGAACGACTCCGCCCGTCATCAAGCATCGGGGCCACGAACGTCCGGAGCCCGCGGGCCGCGGCGGGCCGGAAGTGCTCCATCGAGCTCATCCAATTCTGGTCGTGCATCACCTGCAGCCACATCCGATCGTCGTCAATCGCCGTGACCGGCCGAGTGGCCGCGGCCTGGGTGTGGATCACCCCCATCGCAGTCACCGGTGCGACGCCGGTGGTCACCGGCTCCATGAGATTGATGAACATATTGGACCGATGAGTTCGCGAATACAGCCGTGACCGTTGGAGGTCGTAGATGTAGCCGCGGTCCCAGTTGAGGAATCCATTCTGGACCTCCAGCGATTCGGAGCGGACGCGTTGGAGATACCGCTCATCGAGAACGTCATCGGTGTCGACTCGCGACGTGAGGAGGCGCGTCGTGCCAGGTTGCAGGTGGCGCATGACCAGCTCTGCGGGGATCGTCGCTGAGTAGTCGCCGACGAAACACACGACGGTTCGCTCGTCGCCGTACGACTGAATTCGTCGACGGTATGGCTCGGGTGTGTCCTCGCTCGCGATCAGGAGCCACGTGAAGTCCTGGCTTGTCTGGCTGCGCACCGAGGGAATCGCCAAGCCCTCGAAGAGCTGCAGCTGCCGATCAAGCCAGGCCGGCGTGACGGCACGTCCGTCACCATGCCCGAACCCTCTCGAAACGTTCACTCGCGTGAGCAAGACGTGTTGCACTCCGACATCCCGGATGGACATCTCGGTCACAACAGATCACCAGCAACCGCTGCGGTGTCATGGGCAGTCACTGCACCCACCTTGAACCCATGAGCGATGAGGTGGGAAATCGCGGCTTCTCGATCGCTCCAACAGAGGTGGCGATGTTCGAAGACCACCAACTTGGCTCCGACTCGGCCCAGATCGATGCCGCGGAGAACCTCCCAGTCGTACCCCTCGGTATCGATCTGGATGACGTCGATAGTGACAAGCCCAGCTCGCCGCATGACCTCATCGAATGTGATGACCGCGACATCTTCTTCGAAGAACGTGCGCGGCAGATCGGGCAGCGAATCACGAAGTCGGCCCACCTGCTCAGGGACGAGCGACGCCTGCTGATAGCGCCAGTCGAGGTCCGTTCCGTCGGCTGGGTCTCCCGCTGCCTTGAACAATGTCGCACGACCCGAAACAGGGCCGACGGCGGCATTGATCGCGACCACCCCCGGAACGTCTGCGAGGTTCGCACAGAGGCGCTCATAGACCGCACGCTGCGGCTCGACCGCAACGCCACGCCAACGACCGGCAGCGACGTACGGCCAAAGAGGATCGCCCTGTACGCCGTCGAATGCTCCGATCGTGGCAAAGGACGAGATCGCAGACATCGCGTTCAGGTGGTTGATCAACATGTCGATCGTCGGGGTCAAGGCCGCAGAACGTTCCTCGATCAGCGGACGTGGCGTGCGACGCAGTGTGTATCCACAGCGCCCGAGCGGCCAGTTCATCAGACTCTTCAGGCGCACGTCGGCCGATGCTAGGCGGCGCAGCGTGGGGACGGCTGCTCAACCCCGTCAGCGGTAGCCTTCTGAGGGTGCTCAGGCCTCTTCTTCGGCACTACCGGCAGGATCGCCGTCAGATCGGTCTGCTCGCGGTCGTCGGCATCACAACCGCCGCGGCGGAGGCTGGCGCTCTCGTCGCTCTCGCCCCGATGCTGCAAGCGGTTGCCGAAGGCCGGGACGAGTACGTCGGTGGACCATTGGGAATCGAGGCCCGCTTCACACTCGGGGAGCTCGCTGGCATCGCGGCGGTGCTGGTGCTTCTCTCCTTCGTCATGATCGGTGTGAGCGCTGCTGCCACCACCAAGGTCGTGAGCGCGCATCAGCTCCGGAGACGCGTCGAGGTCGTCGATGCCTTCGTCGGCGCAGACTGGGAGACTCAGAGCCAAGCCCATACTGGCCGCCTCGTTGCGTTCGCTCTCGACTTCGTCAACCAGAGCGCTGCGGGTCTTCGCGACATCGCGCTGCTCGTGCGATCAGGGGCCGGGCTGCTCGTATTCGTCGGAGGAGCGGTCGCCATCAGCTGGGCAGCCACCGGGACGATCGCGGTCGTCACCGGCACACTCTGGGCATTGCAGCGCCCGATCCGTCGCACCGCGGCTCGTCTGTCCGACCGATATGCACGCCAGAACGTCGAGCTCTCCGAGCAGCTCTCCACACTCGAATCTGCTGCAAAGGAGCTGAAGGTCGCCGGCGTCGGTATGTCGGCAGCGCAGCCGCTGCGCGACCTCGCCGGCGAGCAGCGACACGTTCGCGTGCGCGCAGACTTCGCTGCGGCCATCCCTTCTCCGATGGTGAGAACAGCCGGCCTGCTGGTGATCGTCGCTCTCATTGGCTACGCATCGACCACACGCAGCCTTGAAGTCGCCGCGCTCGGAATCGTCGTAGTACTTCTCTACCGCGCACTGAATTATGGGCAGACGCTCGCGTCGGCCCACACGAAGCTCACGGTGCTGCTCCCCCTGCTCGATCAACTCGGGCTCGAAGAGTCACGCCACAGCTCAAACGCCACACAGCGCGGAACGAACACACTCAGTTCGAGCGACCGCCTGAGGATGGCCGACGTCCACTACACCTACCCTCAGTCCGATCTTCCTGCGCTGCATGGTGTTTCCCTGACCATCGGTCGCAACGAGGTCGTCGGCGTCGTCGGACCGTCGGGTTCGGGCAAGTCGACCATCGCAGACCTACTCGTGGGACTCCGCGCGCCGACCTCTGGTCGCGTCATGATCGACGAGACAGACATCGCCGACATCAATGAGTCGAACCGCGCCTCCCTCGTCGCTTTCGTTCCTCAGGCCGTCACGGTCTTGCCTGGCTCAGTCGACGACAACGTGGACTTCTTTCGCGGAATCCACAGCGACGACATCGACGC
>JAJCXU010000573.1 GCA_029263275.1 Ilumatobacter sp. | reverse complement strand
TGAGATCGAGATTCGAACGCGATGTGTCGACGCGTCCATCGTCTCGGCCTCAAGGCCGTGGCCCTCAGCGCCGAGAACGGCGGCGACCCGATCGGGAACGTCCATGTCCCAGAGGTCGATCGCGTCGACATCGGGAGTGAGCGCCCAGGTTTCGAACCCGGCGTCACGAAGCGTGTGGAGAGCGCTCGGCCAATCCTCGGCATCTGCCCGAGCCACCGGGACGTGCAAGATCTCACCCATGCTCACCCGTACCGTGCGCCGCTGATACGGATCGTTGCAGGTCGGGCTGATGACCATGCCGTCGATACCAAACGCGCGTGAGGCCCGAGCGATTGCACCCACATTCTGATCGTCGTTGAGCGCTTCGAGCACGACCAGACGTCGGCACGTGCTTGCCAACTCGGCGACGGTCGGCATCGGAGCGCGGAAGGCCGAGGCGAGGCAACACCGGTCCATGTTGAAGCCGACGACTTCAGCAAGAACCGCTTGCTCGGCGACGTAGACCGGCACCCCAGCCATCTCCGGCCGAGACATCGTGGGGATGAACCGCTTGAGGCGATTCGGATGGAGCAGAACCGAACGCATGCGATGCCCCGAATCGAGCATCCGGTCGATCGGGACATAGCCCTCGCCCATGAAGTACTCATCGCGTTCCATCTCGGCACGCACGGCGATGCTGTTCAATTCGCGATAGTCGTCGAACCGCGGATCAGCGGGGTCATCGATGTACGTGACGCCATCCACGTGGCCGGTCCCGCTACTCAACGCTGCACCTCGAGCGCTGCATGAGAGGAGGGGGACATCTCGTGAGCCTGGCTTGATTTGGTTCGTTGCGCAACCGAGCGCGGTGGGAGCTCCTCGGGAAAGTGTGACGGATGGACACTGGGTCGAAACGGGCGCAGGCAGCCAGCTAGCACTGAGGCATGGGCAATACGAATGAACCGTCCGCCGAAGTTGAACACATCGACGTGGTGATCGTCGGCGCAGGAATCTCCGGACTCGGTGCTGCTGTACATCTCCAAGGCGACTGTCCCGGCAAGACGTTCACGCTGATCGAGACCAAGGAGGCGTTCGGCGGCACATGGCGTCAACACACGTATCCAGGTGTGCGGTCCGACAGCGACCTGTACACGTTCGGCTACGGCTTCAAGCCGTGGACCGGTCCGCCCATTGCGACCGCCGATCAGATTCTGCAGTACCTCGACGAAGTCATCGACGAAAACGACCTTGAGCGGCACATTCGCTATCAGCACCGCATCGTGCGCGCCGATTGGTCGAGTGATGAGGGCCTGTGGCGTCTCTCCGTCGAACGTGCTGACACCGGCGAGTCATTCGAGATGACGTGCGGGTTCTTGTGGATGTGTTCCGGCTACTACGACCACACCAAGGGGTACACGCCGGAGTGGGCTGGGTTGGACGACTTCCAGGGACAAGTGGTGCATCCGCAGCACTGGCCCGACGACTTCGACTACAGCGGTAAGAACGTGGTGGTGATCGGATCGGGCGCCACGGCAGCAACGCTGATTCCTGCCATGGCCGAGGAAACGGGGCACATCACGATGCTCCAGCGATCACCGACCTACTTCTTCCCCCGGCCGAATGTCGATGAGCTTGCCGAGCAACTCCGAGCCTTGGATATTGACCCCGCGTGGATCCACGAAATCATGCGCCGCAAGGTGCTGTCCGATGGGCAGATCGTCCATCAACTGTCCGCGGAACAGCCCGACTTCATCATCGAGGAACTGCTGAATGCGGCGCGCCAATATCTCGGCGACGACTTCGACATCGACACGCACTTCCGGCCCAAGTACCTGCCGTGGACGCAACGCCTGGCGGTGGTTCCCGATGGTGACCTGTTCACCGGGATCCGCGAGGGCAAGGTTTCGGTGGTGACCGATCACATCGACCGGTTCACATCGACCGGCATCATGCTGCAATCTGGTGAGGAACTGGCCGCCGACATCGTGATCACCGCGACTGGCTTCAACCTGAACGTTCTTGGCGACGTCGAGATGTTCCTCGACGGCGACCCACTCGACTACGCCGACACCGTCACCTATCGGGGCGTGATGTTCTCCGGCGTGCCGAACATGGCGGTGGTGTTCGGGTACCTCCGCACGAGTTGGACGATGCGCGCCGACCTGATCTCCGACTTCGTGGTTCGGCTCCTGAACCACATGGACGAACGCGGAGCGACGGTGTGTACGCCGACGTTGTCGGACGACGACGCGAGCATGGAGCGTCGACCGTTCATCCCCGAAGAAGACTTCAACCCCGGCTACATGATCCGAGGCCGTGAACTGATGGCGAAGCAGGGAACGCACACCCCGTGGACCGCCTCGAACGACTACTACATCGAGCGCGAGGAGTTCCCTGCGATCGACCTCGACGAAACAGCGCTCAAATACCGCTGAATCTGAGCGGGCACTCAGTCGTGTGAGTGGAAGGTTCGGAGTGCCCGGCTGAGGACGATGCCCGGCACCGTTGCATGGAATTCGTCGGCGATTTCGACGCTGCCGACCTGGAGGGTCGCGTCGGCCGGCGCTCGATGTCGAAGATCACCTCGTCGTCCCACCACAGTGATGGGCTACTCACGATGTACCGATCGAACGTCGACGGGGCGGTGAGCAGTGTGTATGCGCCGAAGAGCCCTCCGAGGGAATGACCGAAGTGCGTGGCCTGACCTGCTGCAGTCGGGTACCGGTCGGCCAGCCACGGGCGGAGCTCGCCGGAGACGAACTCGATGAAGTCGTCTGCGTGTCCTGAGCCTTTGAACCGGGGGCTCGCTGTTGGAGTGAGGTCGCGCGTTCTGATCTCGACGGTGTCGATCACGCTGTCCGCATCGGGGTAGCCGACGCCGACGACGAGCACCGAGGGGAGCAGGGCAGGGATCTGCATGAGCCGGACCGTGTCGAGGGCCAGCCCGAAGAGCCCGTTGGCGTCGGTCACGAACACGATCGCTCGCGGGTCCGGTCCGCAGTGGCCGATGAACACTCGGAACATGTCGCCGACAGCGTCCGACCACAGGTCGTGGACCTCGGTGCCACCCAACGCAGTTCCCATCGGTGCAGTCTCTCGCACAGATGGAGCCGGGCGAGCACACGTTCCGAGGGACTGGGTTCCGGCATGTGTGAACCTGCTTGAGCGCGCCCGGTCGCGTCGGCGATGATTGAGTCATGCCCACACTGGCCTCGATGGTCGCCTTCTCGGCGCTCGCCTTCGCACTGATTGTCGTTCCCGGCCCGAGCGTGATGTTCGTGGTGAGCCGGGCCGTCGCGCTCGGACGTCGAGCCGCGTTGATCACGGTTCTCGGCAACGCCGTTGGCGTCTTCACGCAGGTGCTCCTCGTTGCCGTCGGGCTCGGTGCAATCGTCGAGCGATCCATTGCCGTGTTCACGATCGTCAAGCTCGCGGGCGCCGGATACCTCGTGTGGCTCGGGGTCCAGGCAATCCGCCACCGCCACGAACTGACGAGCAAATTGTCGGGCAACGACGCGGTGGCCCAACCATCGCGATCGGTCTTCCGCGACGGATTCGTCGTTGGAATCGCCAACCCGAAGGCGATCGTGTTCTTCGCCGCGATCCTGCCCCAGTACGTCAATCCCGCTGGCGCTGCTCCTCAGCTGCAGATGCTCGCGCTCGGTCTCATCTTCGTGCTCGTTGCGCTTGCGTCGGACGGTGCGTGGGCCCTGGCCGCAGGGACCGCCCGTGGGTGGCTCGCTGGTTCTCCCGGCCGCCTGGCCCGACTGAGGGCTGTCGGAGGCACAGCAATGATCGGGCTCGGCTGCCAGCTGGCCCTCTCGGGACGCAAGGACTGACCGGGAACTACAGCTACGGCAACGTCAGGGTTCCACAATCGAGGATGGCGAGGTCGCCAGCCTCAGCAGCGGTGAACGTCGCACCGTCACCGAACCCTGGTGTCAAGACGCTTCCCGCCAGCGTGAACGGCTCGAACCCGCCCTCGTACACATCCGCTGCGACCTGCTGAGCGAACAGCCGGTCAAGGTCACCGACGACGTTGCAGGCGAGGCCGCTGACATTGCCGACCGTGGCCCCAATCGGGAACACCGCCGGAGCTGATGCGATTGTGACCCTCGTCAGGCCACATGCCGTGACGTCGTACAGGCCGACCAGTATCGCCGAGGCTCCACTCCCGACCGTGACGAAGGCTTCGTCGGTCCCGTCGCCGTCAACATCGTGCCCACCAATCGGTCGCGCCGCTGCCACCATGTTGGAGTCCGTGATGGTCGAATCGGCAGACCCGCCAGCACCGAAGTCGACCCGGGCGTGCCAGCGCGACTCGGACGGCACGATGTAGGTGCTCAGTGTGTCGACGAGGCCATCGCCGTCAAAGTTGGCGCTGACCGACGTCACGTCGGTGGCGTCCGCTGCGAGCGGTGCCGCGTCGGGGCAGGCCGCCGAGAGCGTTGTCGTTGTGAGCGCCAGCGTCGTGGTGGTGGCCAACCCGATGGTGGTCGTCGGCCCGATTGTCGTGGTGAGTCCGATCGTCGTCGTCGGCTCGATGGTGGTCGTCGGCTCGATCGTTGTCGTCGCGGGGACCGATGTCGTCGTGGACGAGCTGGTCGTGACCGCGATGGTCGTGCTCGTCAGGTCCGTGGTCGTTGCCTCGGGTTCGGCGGTGGTCTGCGAGTCGCAACTCGCGCTCACCATGAGGAGCAAGGCTCCCATCGCGATCGCTCGTCGCA
>JAJCXU010000572.1 GCA_029263275.1 Ilumatobacter sp. | reverse complement strand
TCGATCAACGCCTGGGTGAGCTGCTCGCCCGGGTTGAAGTACGCCGAAGCGATGCGAATTCGTTGTTGAGCGCATGCGATGAGCGTGATCATCAGCCGCCAGATGTCGTTCGATCCGTTCTCTGCAGCGGCTTGAACGACGACGCAGGTCGCGTCACCGACGGGTGTCTGGTCGATGGTCGACTCCGACATCGGATCGAAGCCGCTGTGGTTGTGGTCGGCCCAATTGTCGATGAATCCGGCCTGCAGGCCAGCGACGGCCGGGCCACGAACTCGCAGATGTGTGTCGCGGTACTCGTGCTCGTTCTGCGCGTTGCCCGACCATTCGTCGGCAATCCCGACGCCGCCGATGAAGCCCACGGTCCCGTCGACCACGAGGATCTTGCGGTGGGTGCGGTTGTTGGCGCCGTTGAGCTGCGGGATCCTCTCATCGGTGAACGGCCGAAACCAACGCAGCTCGCAGCCGGAACCCTTGATGGCGTTGATCACCTCGGCGTCGAGCTTGCGTTCAGCGAGTGCATCGATCAGCACACGGACGCGACACCCGCGGTTTGCGGCGCCGACCAACGCTCGTGCAAAACGGTCGGCGACGTGGCCGCTCCAGAACACGAACGTGACGATGTCGACTGTCTGTTCGGCGCCATCGATCGCATCGAGCATGGCTCCGAAGATCTGATCGCCGTTGCGGAGAACGTCGACGGCGTTTCCCTCGGTTGCGTGGAGTCCGAGCACGGAGTGGACGCGTTCTGCCCACTCACTTGCGGTGGCCAGGTCTGAGCCAGCGGGAGACGACGTTCGACTCATCAGCCGATTGCGGTGCCCAGCCAACTACCGATGACCCACGTGACGACGCAGGCGACAACGGCCCAACTCATCTGTCGGCTGGCGGTGCGGATCATCGACCGTTCGGTGAAACGTGCGAGCACAGCGCCCACTGTGGCTGCCGCGACCAGGCCGAGGACGGCGGAGGCGATGACCGCACCGTTGCCCTCGGAGAAGAACCACGGGAAGAGAGGAATCAGCGCGCCGAATGCGAACGCGATGAATGAGCTGAGTGAGGCACCGACCGGATTGCCGGTCTCGTCGGGGTCGACGCCCAATTCCTCGCGGGCGTGGACGTCGAGGGCGACGTCGGGGTTTTCGTGGACCTGGTCGGCGATCCGGCGGGCGGTCTCCGCATCGGCGCCACGCGCCCGATAGATCGCGGCCAGCTCGCGTTCTTCCATCTCGGGTTGCTTGGCGATCGAGATTCGTTCGATGGTGAGTTCGCGCTCGACCAACTCGGCCTGTGCCTTCATCGACACATATTCGCCGGCGGCCATCGACGCGGACCCTGCGAGGAGTCCGGCAACACCGGCGACGAGCACGCTTTCGCGCGTCGATGCTGCAGCGGCGACGCCGAGGATGAGTGCGACGTTGGACACCAGGCCGTCGCTGATGCCAAAGACGGCGGCACGAATCGTGCCACCCGTGACGTCGCGGTGGCGGTGGACCATGTGCCCGTGCACGGCGCTGTGGGAGTGATCGTGGTCGTCGTGGTCGGGGCCCGATGGAGGATCGGCGACATCAGCGGACATGGCCACCACGGTACCCGCGGCCGTTGCGTCGTCGTCGGTGCGAACGCGTCTGGAGCGCTCGATCACTAGATTCTCGCGATGCGTGAACGAAAGTGGGTTCCTTCGGCCCAAGAGCAGTACGTGCAGTCGATTGCCCGCCGAGCAGCCGCTGCGGACCCGGACGCCATCCTCGCCCTGGTCGATGAGCTGACGAGTCTGAACACGACGATCTACGACGACTGCGTCCAACTCAACCCGGCTGCCAACGTGATGAACCCGCGCGCTGAAGCAGCACTTGCTGCTGGCCTCGGCAGTCGGCCGTCGCTCGGGTACCCCGGTGACAAGTACGAGATGGGGTTGGAGGCGGTCGAGCAGATCGAGGTCATTGCGGCGCAGCTCGCGTGTGACGTGTTCGGCGCTGACTTCGCCGAGGTGCGTGTGGGGTCCGGGGCGCTGGCGAACCTCTACACCTTCATGGCGTGCTGCCAGCCGGGCGACTCGATCATCGTGCCGCCGGCCTCGATCGGCGGCCACGTGACGCACAACGACGCGGGCGCAGCTGGCCTGTACGGACTCGACATTCACGAAGCACCGATCGACGCCGAGCGATACACCGTCGATGTCGAGGCGCTTCGCGAGATGGCACGTCGTGTTCGTCCGACGCTGATCTCCATCGGTTGCAGCCTGAACCTCCACCATCATCCGGTCGCCGAGATGCGGGCGATCGCGGACGAGGTCGGCGCGACGTTGTTGTTCGACGCCGCCCATCTGTCGGGCGTGATCGCCGGCGGGGCATGGCCGAACCCGCTCACCGAGGGCGCACAGGTGATGACGTGCAGTACCTACAAGAGTCTCGGTGGCCCGCCCTCGGGTCTGCTGGTGACCAACGACACGGCGATTGCCGAGCGCATTGACGCCATCGCATTTCCTGGCCTGACCGCCAACTTCGATGTCGGCAAGACCGCCTCATTGGCGATCGCTTTGGTCGACTGGCAGCGTCACGGTCGTGCCTACGCCAGCGAGATGTTGGCGTCAGCGACGGCGCTGCAGTCAGCGTTGGTCGATCGTGGCATCGAAGCGCTGCCGACTCAATCACACGCCTTTGCGGTGCGCACGAGCGACGGTCATCAGCTCGCCAAGCACCTGCGTGCCGCCAACCTCCTGACGAGTGGCATCGGCCTGCCGGGCGCAACCGCTGATGTGATGAACGGGCTCCGGCTCGGGACGAATGAAATCGTGCGCTGGGGCATGACCAGTGCCCACATGGATGATCTTGCCGACATGGTCGCCCGAGCGATTGCCAGTGGCGACCCGGCGTCGCTTGCCGGCGAGGTCACCGACTTCCGCCGTCAGTTCACCGAGCTCCACTTCATCAACTGACCGATCCGTTTGAGCTCGGCGGGGGAGTCAGCGTCCGTCAGGACGGCGCGCTGCGGGCCGGCACAGGAGCGTGCTGCCGCCCGTCGCGACCAGGCGGCC
>JAJCXU010000571.1 GCA_029263275.1 Ilumatobacter sp. | reverse complement strand
AGCCTGCAGCACTTCGACGACCTCGGGGGCCAGGTCGACGCTCGGCTCAGCAATCCACAGCGGAAGCAGACCCGCGTCGGTGCCGAAATGACGCTCCAACGTCGAGGGATCCGTGCCTTGTCGGCGATCCTGCGACATGTCTCGAAACGATAGTCGTGACGGTCGACGACGTGAGCAACGCCAGCGTCAGGCGTTGACGGCGGCGAGCATTTCGTCGGCGGCGGTCCACGGGTCGGTGGAGCGGGCGACGACTTCGTCAGTGAGCGCGTCCCAGCGGTCACCGGTACAGATCTCGCGGGCGCGGCGTCCGAGCCGCTGGGCAATAATCTCACGCAGTTCTTCGCGTAGGCGGAAGATCCGTCGACGTTCGAGCTCGCCGGACGCTTCAGAGGCGGCGCGGTGTTCGAGCACCGCTTCCCAGATTTCGGGCACGCCATGACCGGTCGTACCGATCGCCGGAATGATCGGCGGGCGCCAGGCGTCATGCGGCATGTCGCTGAGGTCGAGCATCTGCATGAGGTCGCGAGTCGTTTCGTCGACGCCCTTGCGGTCCGCCTTGTTGATGACGAAGACGTCGGCGATCTCCATCAGCCCGGCCTTGTTGGCCTGCACGCTGTCGCCCCAGCCGGGGTTGACCACGACCACGGTGGTGTCTGCCTTGCCAGCGACCTCGACCTCGACCTGGCCGACGCCAACCGTCTCGACGACGATCCAGTGGCGCCCGATCGCATCGAGCAGACGGACGGCCTCGGGCGTGGCGAGCGAGAGGCCACCCAGATGACCACGTGTGGCCATCGACCTGATGAAGACGCCGGGGTCGGTTGCGTGCTCCTGCATCCGCACTCGGTCGCCGAGAATCGCTCCGCCGGTGAACGGCGAGGACGGATCGATCGCCAGCACTGCCACCTCGAGTTCGAGGCTGCGGAGGTGCCCGATGATCGCGCTCGTCAGCGTGCTCTTGCCGGCACCGGGCGCTCCGGTCAGGCCGACGGTGTAGCCCTCCCCGCTGCGCGAGTAGGCGAGTCGGCCGACCTCACGCGCTTCGTCGTCGCCGCGTTCGATCAGCGAGAGCAGTCGTGCCAAGGCGCCACGATCGCCGTCGAGCGCGTCGACGAAGAGTTCGGGAGCGGGTTTGCGTTGCCGGGCCATCGTGTTGACGGAGTAGTTGAGCCTCGGCTCAGGCCAGGACTTCTTCGGCGATGTTGACCACTTCGGTGACGCCGTCGACGCGGTCGCGCATGATGCGCTCGATCCCCGCCTTGAGCGTCTGCGTCGATGCAGGGCAACCCACGCAGGCGCCGATCAGTTCGACTTCGACCAGACCGGTGTCTTCGTGCACCGCGTGCAGGATGATGTCACCACCGTCGGCCTGAAGCGCGGGGCGGATGACTTCGATGGTTGCTTCGACTTTGTCTCGCATCTGGCTGTCCATTCAATCAAGGCCGGGCGTACGATCCCCAGGTGTGGAGAGTCTTGCGATCTTGGCGCACCAGGGTGGATGGGACGAGATCATGCTCGTCGGTGGTCCCATGGTCGTCATCGCCGGACTCCTGATTCTCGCGAAGCGTCGGGTCGACGCCAACGTCGAGAATTCATCGCAACCCGATTCAGACCACTGACACCCCGGGCGGCACGACCGTCGTGAAGTCAATGGGCGGGTTCCACTCGTAGACCGACGTCTCGAGACCGTGCCACATCACCCATTGGGCACCGTTCCGGCGCTCAGACAAGCTGCGCAGCACCGTGTCACCGACGACGAGCGGGTCGAGCATGCTCAGCTGCAACTCGATCATCTGTTCTTTGAACTCGGCATCGATGATGTTGGTATCGACGAATCCGGGACACATCGCGCTGAAGCAGATGTCCGCGGCGTGTTGCTCAGAGGCGGCGGCAAGTGCCCGGACGAACCCGACGACTGCGTGCTTGGTCAGGGTGTAGATCGGGTCGGTGCCGAGGGGTACAAGGCCGGCCATCGACGCTGTTGCGATGATGTCGCCGCTGCCCCGCTCGATCATCGCCGGGAGAACGGCACGGGCGCCGAACACCACCCCGTCGACGTTGATCCCCATGATCTGCCGGTACGCGGCGTCGGTCAGGTTCACGATCGGCAGTTCATCGGGCTCGCGCTCTTCGCCGGTGGAGATGCCTGCGTTGAGAAATGCGATGTCGAACGGACCGTGCTTGGTGACGACGGCGTCCCACTCGTCTGATGAGGTGACGTCGAGGTGGATGTACCTGGCGCCGATGTCGGCGGCGACCGCTTCGCCATTGGCATCGTCGATGTCGGTGACGACCACGTCTGCGCCCTGTTCGGCAAGCCGAGTCGCTGCCGCCTTCCCGATCCCACTCGCCCCACCGGTGACAATCGCACGGCGGCCGTTCAGTTCCTGTTCGTTCATCCGGGCAACAGTAGGGAGTGGCGCCTGGCTGGAACGAGGCGTCGCTCCCGATGGCCGCCAGGCCGACCAAGACGCCTCACCACCAGGCCACCAGCGCTGTCTCCGCTCAGCGGCGCAGGAGGTCCTTGGCGATGTGCGTGATCTGCAGTTCGTCGGTGCCCGCGTAGATCTGCAGCACCTTGGCGTCGCGGGCGATCTGCTCGACCTGGAACTCACTCATGTAGCCGTTGCCACCGAAGATCTGCACGGCCTCGAGCGCCACTTCCATCGCAGCGCGAGCCGAGTAGAGCTTCATCGCCGACGCTTCGGCGAGTGTCAGTGGCACGCCGTCACGACTCATCTCGATGTAACGAAAGACCAGGTTCTCGACGTTGAGTCGGGCGACTTCCATCCGGGCCAGCTTGTCTTGGATCAGCTGGAACTCGCCGATCGGCTTGCCGAATTGCACTCGCTCCTTGGCGTACTCGACGCTGAGTTCCAGCGCCTTGCCGATCATGCCCAGAGCCATTGCAGCGACACCTGATCGCTCGATCGAGAACGTCGCCTTGGCGCCATCGCGGCCGCCCGACGGAGAGTCCTCGGTCTCTCCGATCAACCGGTCGGCTCCGACCCGCACATCATCGAGGAACAGCTCGCCAGTTGGCGACGAGTGCATACCCATCTTGCGCAGCGGCTTGGACTGCTCGAGCCCGGGCATCCCGGTATCGAGCACGAACGACAGCACCTTGCGGTCTTCAGGCGGGTTGCCCTCGTCGAGTTTGCAGATGAACACGATCGTGTCCGCGTGCGGGCCGTTGGTGATGAACGTCTTGGAACCGTTGAGGAGATACTCGTCGCCGTCACGACGGGCGGTCGCCTTCATCGATCCGAACGCATCGGATCCCGAGTTGGGTTCGGTGATCGCCCACGCCCCAATCTTGTCCAGCGTGAGCAGATCGAGCGCCCACCGCTCCTTCTGGGCGATCGTGCCCTTATTCATGATCGCGGCCGACGTCAGCCCGATCGACACACCCATTGCCGTGACCATTCCCGGCGAGTAGCGACAGAGTTCGATGATCGGGATCATCGACAGGGACGGGTCGTGGCCGTCGCCCTTCGCCTCTCGCTCGGGCGGTTCTTCGCCAGCGGCGACGGCGGCCTCGACGGACTTCTCGAAGGCGATCGTCTTGGCGAAACGATCCTTCGCCATCTGGTCCATCCCGAAGGTGGCGAACAACTTCCGAAGCAATTCGTAGGGCGGTGTGTCGCCGAACTCGAGCTCTTCGCGCTTCGGTGCGATCTCCGCCTCGATGAACTCGCGGACGGCATCGCGGATCATCAACTGCTCTTCGTTCCATGCGTACATGACCGCGAACGTAGCCAGCCAGCGCACCGCGCCTTCTGCCCGCAACCCGAAATCCTGCGCTCAGTTCCCGGTCAGCGGGATGTCGACGCAGGATTTGGGGTGGGAGGGTGTTCTGCTGGTGGCAGAAGTCGGTGGACTCGGTGCCCGCCTGCCCGACGATGTGCCGATGAGCGCCACCATGTCCCGTCCAATCAGCGATCGACTCCTCGATGCCCGCATCGTCATGCTGACCGAGGAGGTGTCCGACGAATCAGCAGATGCGGTGATCGCTCAATTGCTCGCGTTGTCGTCCGACGACCCCGAGTCCGACATCTGCCTCTTCGTCAACTCCCCCGGCGGATCGGTGCTCGCCGGCCTCGCGGTGTACGACGTGATGCAACTGATCCCGAACGACGTGGTCACCGTCGCCACGGGCCTCGCGGCGAGCATGGGCCAGGTCTTGCTGTGCGCTGGCGCCGCCGGCAAGCGGTTCGCTCTCCCCAACGCACAGGTACTGATGCACGAAGGATCTGCAGGGATCGGCGGGTCGGCCTCCGACGTCGAAATCCAGGCCGCCAACTTGCTGGCGACGCTGCAGCGCCTCCGATCGATCATCGCCCGGCACACGGGGAACTCCCAGAAACAAGTCGAGATCGATGTGGGTCGAGACCGTTGGTTCAACGCTGAGGAGGCCCTCGACTACGGCTTCGTCGACCACGTCGTGACCACGCTCGACCAAGTCCTCCCCCGCCGCGTCGTTCGTCGCGTGGGCCTCGCAGCTACGGGACAGTCATGAGCAGCTACACCATCCCGACCGTCATCGAGACCACCG
>JAJCXU010000570.1 GCA_029263275.1 Ilumatobacter sp. | reverse complement strand
TGGCCCGCTTCTGGGTGGACGTCGCCCAGACCGCCAACGCCTGAGTCATGGTCGCCGCCACACGCGGCGCTCGCCAACACGGACTCAGCGACTGCTGCCCACACACGGTTCGATTTCATGACGGGTCTCCTACTCGGCGTTGAGTTGCTGTCGATGACAGTAACCAGCGGCGGCACCCGGCGATCACGAATTCGTCGCCTCAGGTTGAACCCTCGTGCCCGGCCAACGCAGTTTCGCGGGCGTGGGGGTCGTACTCGCCGGGTGCGGTACCGGTCAGGTCGAGGAAGTGCTGGCGTTCGGCGCCGGTACGACTCCGGGTCACGACCAGCAACACGCTCGGCAAGACCAACAGAGCCACGAGCAGCGAGAAGCTGATCATCACGGCGGTGAGTATCCCGAAGGTGACGAAGATCGGCATCGGTGCCAGCGCCATCATCATGAAGCCGATGATCGACGACAGTGCCGAGATGGCCAGCGCTCCACCGGTTCCTTCGCCGGCCCGTCTGAGAGCAGGGAACCGGCTGGGTTCGTTCTCGAACTCCTCACGGAATCGCATCGTGAAGTGCGTTGAGTAATCAATACCCACACCGACAGCGATGGCGGCGATCGTGGCCGTGACGACGTTGATCTTGTAGTCCGCCCACCACATGAATCCGTACACCCACCCGACGACGAGCAGGATCGGAACGACCGCGGCGAGCCCGTACTTGACCGAGCGCATGAAGAGCGCCGCCAGCAGGGCGCACAGCAGCAAGGCAACCGGCAGGGCCAACAACATGGCGTCGGTGAATGCAGCCAGTGAGTCTTGGCTGGTGATTGCGTCGCCCGAGACACTGACAACAGCGAACTGTGACCCTGCAGGAGACGCCTCGAGTGACTTGGCGGCATCGTTGAGCGCGGAGCGGGCATCGAGGATGATCGCGTCCTCGGTGAAGCTGCGGACACCAACCTGCACGAGTGTTGCGTAGTTGCCTGCGCCGTCGGTCCACAGGAGCTCGGTGACGCTCTCGGGGTCGTAGGCCACGAACCCGTCATGGTTTCCTCATCGACAACGCACCGCAATGCCTGAACATCGTGATCTCGACGAGATCTGATCCGCCATTTCCGCTGGCCGGATATCGGGCCGCCGGAACGATTGCCGAGGTCCGCGTGGAGGACCTGCAGATGTCGACCGACGAGACCCAAAGCTTCCTCAACCAGCGGTTCGGCGTCGATCTCACGCTCGACGAAGCCACCCTGGTCTGCGACAGAACCGAGGGTTGGCCAGCCGGCATCCAGCTCGCTGGCCTCTCACTGGCTGGCGAGCCTGACCGCTCCGCCTTTCTTGCCTCGTTCGCCGGTGACGATCGCAACATCGCCGACTACCTCGCCAGCGAGGTGTTGCGCCGTATCCCCGATCCGGTGCGGGAATTCCTGTTGAGGACCTCAGTGCTCGACGAGTTTGATGCCGAACTTTGTGATCACCTCCTCGACATCACTGACTCCGCGGCCTTCCTCGACCAGATCGAGCGCGGCAACCTGTTTCTGGTCGGCCTCGACTCCCGACGACGGTGGTACCGATATCACCATCTCTTCCGGGACTGGCTCCGACATGAACACCGGCTCACGGCGGAGCCCGGTGCGATCGCGCAACTCCATCAGCGTGCCGCACAGTGGATGCGGGCCAACGGCATGGTCGAACGAGCGGTCGGCCATCTGATCGAAGCGGGCGATGTCGAACAAGCTGCTCAACTGATGAGCGACGAGGCTGCCGCCGCCCCAGGCGGAGAACAGGTCTCCGTGTACCGATGGATTGATGACATCCCCGACGACGTCATCAAGAAGCACCCGGGGCTGGCGCTGGCTCGCGTCGGCCCGGCATTCGCGACTGGCGACCACAGGGCCGCGCTCGCGTGGATCGACACCGCCGAAGCAGCTCTGGATCGCGTCGACGGTGAGTACCGGCGGGATCTCGTCCTCGCGGCCGAACTCTCGCGAGCCGTTGTTGCCTTTCTCGCGGGCGACTTGGAAGACGCCGTCGAACGCTGCGAGGCGATTCTGGCGACTGCCCCATCGGCCACTGCGACCAACGCCGTCTACGCCCAAGGCTTTCTCGGCGCTTCGCTGTTCGCGATCCGTGGACCCGAGGCTGGGTTGCCACACCTCGAACAGAGCGCGGCAGCGCGCCGACGGTTGTCGATCATCGACGCCGGGATCACCGCCCAACTGGCTGCTGCCTACGCCGAGCTTGGCGACTGGGAATCGGCCCTGGTCACGGCCACCGAGGCGCTGTCATTGGCCAACCGTGAAGGACAGCAGTATCCGCACAACGCCGCTGCCCACGCTGCACTGGCCCAGGTCCACCATCATCGGGGCGACAACGATCAGGCGATCGCTCACGCCGAACAAGGCGTCGCGCTGGCGCGTGACTGGGTCGAGCCGACCTACCTGGCCTCGAGCTTGTTCGTCATGTCCCAACTCGTGGCCGACCCCGCCCGCCAGCAGCAGCTCCTGACGGAAGCGACACAGCAACTCACCGGGAGCATTGGCCACCAACGTCTCCTGCACCGAATCGAGACAGCCGAACGTCGCCTGGCTCGACCACGCACGAGAACGATGCCTTCCGGCATGATTCTGGACCCCTTGACGCCCCGTGAACTCGATGTGCTCCGCCTGATGCGTGGAGACCTGTCAGTCCGCGAGATCGGTGTGGCGCTGCACATCAGCCACAACACCGCGAAGGGCTATGCCAAGACCATCTACCAGAAGCTCGGTGTGAACTCCCGGCAAGACGCAGTCGACGCGGGCGCCGCCGCCGATCTGATCTGACGTCGACATCCCCCGGGGTGGGCACCCAGCCGGGGGGATGCATGCTCCCCCCAACACGATCGATACTGAACTGGCACCCGAGTGATGGAGCCAGATGATGACACCACAGACCTATCGCATCGTCGTTGCCGGTCGCCTCAGCGACCGGTTCGCTGACGGCTTCGACAACATGAGCCAAGATCAAGACGGTCCGAACACCATCCTCGAAGGCGACCTCGTCGATCAAGCTCACCTCCACGGTCTCCTCGACCAGATCCGAGGCCTCGGTATCCAAGTCACCAGTTTCGCCACTGCGGACAAGGAACAGCCGCAGACCGGTGAGTGACACGAGGGCCTGACGGCGACGGCCACTGGCGCCGCTGCGCCAGTCACGACCAGCGTTGCGGAATTCACACCTCATCCTCACCTTCGCGGGGCAGGCTCAGCACCACGTGAACGCACAGGTCGGCCACGCTGCCCATCGACCTCACATCTTCTGAAGGAAATCCAGGTTTCATGCTTCCCACGCGGCCTCAACAGTCCCGCTACGTCACCACAGCACGACGCGCCGTCCTGGCCCGCCAAGTCGCCCTCACCGCCCTGGTTGTCGCACCCGGCCTCGCGGCGTGCGGTGGCAACGACGACGCCGCCGTGTTCGCGTCGGCATCGACACAACCGCAAGCGGCCACGACGACGGTCGAGCCCGACGTCTTCGTGCCCTCGACCGAAACAGCGTCGACAGCAGCACCCGCGACTGCCGCCCCCGAAACCACGGTTGCGACGGTGCCGCCGACCACGGTTGCCGAAACGGTCGCGCCAGTCGCCACGGAAGCCCCACCAGCCTCCATCGATGCAACGTTCCCCGCCGGTGCCGAGCTGGCGGTGTCGTTCACGTTCAGCCCGTCGGCATCGGGCGGTCGGATCCAGAATCCCTACGTTGCGGTGTGGGTCGAAGATGCCGATGGCAACTTGGCCAAGACGATCAGTCTCTGGTTCGAACAGTCGAACAAGGGGCAGCGGTGGCTGAAGGACTTGCGTCAGTGGGCATCGGTCAGTGGGAGCTCATTCGACGGCACGACATCGGGAGCGACACGGACCGCTGGCGACTACACCGTGGTGTGGGACGGCACGGATGCCGACGGTGCGCCGGTCGCTCAGGGCGACTACGTGTTGTACATCGAAGCAGCCCGCGAGCACGGTCCATACGAGATCACGAGCACGCCGATCGAGATCGGTGGCGACGGCTTCACCGTTGCCCTTGCCGACAACGGTGAACTGACGAACGCCTCGGCCGAACTGCTGGTGTGACATGACCTTCGACGCGCCGACCATCGACGACCCGCTCGTCTCCACGACGGCAGCCACAACGGTCCCCGACGCTGCTGCAGAACCCGAGGCCGGCGGTCGCGGGCAGCGGCGGAAGGTGAGCCGATTCGAACGTGACGCGCACCGTTGGTCGCGCCTCATCCACGTGTACACGTCGATGATCGCCCTGCTCGTCGTGCTGTTCTTCGCGATCACGGGCATCACGCTCAACCACCCATCGTGGACATTTGGCGATGAGGTGGACATCGAAACGGAGTCAGGGTCGTTTCCGTTCGACACGGAACTCGTGGCCGATGACGGTTCCTCGCTCGGCGTCGACTTCTTGTCGATTTCCGAGTACGTACGCGAGACCTACGACGTCCGCGGCAGCGTCGACTCATTCGACGTGACCAGCGGTCGCGGAGCGATTGCCTACAAGAATCCTGGGTACAGCGCCGACCTGATCTTCGACGTCGACGCGGGCACCTTCGATCTGAAGGTGGAGCAGCAGGGATGGGTCGCCGTGATGAACGACCTGCACAAAGGCCGTGACAGCGGCAGCTCCTGGAGCTGGGTGATCGACATCTCCGCCGGGTTCCTCGTCGCCATCTCGCTCACCGGGCTCGTCATGCAGTTCTTCCTCCGCAAGCGACGTCGATCAGCCTTCGTTGCTGCGGGTGTTGGCGGCGCGGTGATGATCGCGTTCGTCGTGTTGGCGATCAGCTGACGGCGAGCTGCTCCCACGTTCGGTCGGTGTGTACCGCACCGTCAGAATCGATGACCAGACAAGCCGCTTCTGGCATTGCCTCGACCATCGCAACAGCATCACGAGGCGCCAACGCATGAGCATTGGTGGCGATCGCATCGGCGGTCATCGCATCTGGAGCCACGACACTGATCGATGCCTGCTGATCGATTGGTTGGCCAGTTCGGGCGTCGAGGGCGTGGCTGTATGAATGGCCAGCAATCCGGAAACCGCGATGTGCGCCGCCGCTTGTCGCCAGTCCGGCGTTGTGCAGGCTGACCGTCGCCACGGGCGGTTCGTTGTCGTATCTCCGCAGGGGGTTCTCGATCCCGATGGCCGTGGGCTGAGCGCCGAGTTGGCGCATGTCGCCCCCGGCGCTGACGAGCACTCCGACGGGGGAGGAGGTGGCGGCGGCCAGGGTCGCCGCCGCATCGACGATGAATCCCTTGGCGAGTGCATTGAGGTTGAGGTCGGTGCAGTCTCTGGTGCGCTTCGGGATCCCGTCGTCGATCGCGTAACGCGGCTCGAAGATCGCGTCGGCGATGATTGCCAACTCATCATCGGTCGGGATCGCGCCGTTCGATTCCGCGTCTGCCCAGACGCGGGAGAACCTCCCAGCCAGTGGGTTGAACCGACCCTCTGAATTGCTCTGCCAGTGAAGCGCGCCAGCCATCACCGCGCAGAACTCGTCGCTCGGATCATCCAACTCGTCGACCTTCCACCGGCTCAACTCACTGTCCGGTCGGTACATGCTGAAGGTGTTCTCGAGCCGCTCGATCTCGGCAACGGCAACATCACTCGCCGCGCGAGCCCGCTCCTCAGACGTGTCGACGATGACGATCTCGACCATCGTGCCGAGCAGTGGATGATGGCGAAAGACAAAACGCTCGGGGTCGCGCGCGATCACCGCCTGATGTTGTCGCCAATTCCTCCGACTCGCAAGCGAGCCGCGGCGGTTTCTCGTCCCTGCGTTCAGTTCCTCGGCTCGACGATCAAGACGTCGCAGGTGCTGTGATGAGCAACGCGCGTCGACACCGATCCGCGCACGAATCGTTGGAGCGCTCCGAGGCCACGCGCTCCGACGACGATGAGGTCGGCATCGACCTCCTTGGCGGTGTCGAGAATCGCGCTGGACGGATCGTCGTTGTGTTCGTGCTCGATCACTTCGACCCCTGTGCCGAGCAGCGCGGCGCGCGCTTCGCCGAATCGATCGATCGCGGTGAGATGGGGGCTGATGAGCGATC
>JAJCXU010000569.1 GCA_029263275.1 Ilumatobacter sp. | reverse complement strand
TCTCGATCCCATGCCTTCGCCGTCACCGGCGACCCATTGGCGGAGGATCCGAACTGCGCCTATCAGCCCGTGAGCGTGGGCTGACCTCACCCTGACGGCGGCCTCCCGGCCGTGCGGCGTTGGCTGCGTGTCGTCATCACGACCCGTGCCATCATCGGTTCATGGAATTGAAAGCAGCGACGATCAAGCACTACCTCGGTGTGGCGTTCGCTGGAATGGATCGAGTGCTCGATCGACTCGATGACGACTCGGTCAACGTTCGGCCGAGCGGGTGGGGCACCAACTCGGTCGCTGGTCTCATCGTGCACTGCTGCGAGCTCGCTCCGTCGTGGTTCGAGACCGCGGGATTGGGCCGGCACGGCGAGCGTGATCGGGACGGCGAGTTCGCGGCGACGGCATCTGTTGCAGAACTCCGGACCAGGATCGAAGCGACACTCGTCCGTCTCGACCCGATCGTCGACGACTTCGTCGCTGGCCCCACGGCCGGCGAACACGAACTGCGTGTCTTCCTGCCAGGCGACGATCGATCCGACGCTGCGCTCGTGCTGCACGTGTTCGAAGAGCTGTTCCAACACCTCGGCCACATGGAGGTCACCGCTGACGCGGTGAAGTAGCGATGCCGCACGTTCCCGACGAGTACCGCGCCTACTTCGATGACGGCCGCGAGCGAGCACTACAACTGGGCAATCGGGGGCCAGTGCGATTCGTCGGCGAGGGCGCGCTCCATCCCGACATCGTCGAGGCGTACTGGCGCACCGGCTTCTACGTGTTTGAAGGCCTGGTCGACACCATCGAACTCGACGACATCGTTGACGACTTCGCAGCACTCCGGCGCCGCCTTCCGACGCACCGCCGCTCAGCAGTCGATCACGATGGCAACCCGGCGTTCGGGACCGACCTCGAGGCGCGGACCGTGGTCTGGGGCAAGACCCTGTCCGACCCCGTCGGCAGCACCGGAGCGTCACATGGACGACACCCGATCAAGATGGCCGAGCCAACGCGGGCCGCCGACGCACCCGACGAAGTGATCTACGTGCTCCAAGGCACGTTGCAGTGCAGCGACGCTCACCTCCGGCTGTATGGCCACCCCGACCTGCTGGGCATCGCCGCCGCGTTGAACGGCGACGACTTCACGCCGTTCAACGAGGGCATCTTCATCAAGGATCCGGGCCTCGGCCCATCGGTCGCCTGGCATCGCGACGGCGTGACCCATTGGGACTCACCCGACTGGGATCAGGGCACTCACGGGTTCAACATGATGGCGCAGATCTACGGGTGCGGACCGGAGAACGGTGTGTGGGTGGTCGTCGGCAGCCACAAGCAGCGCGAGGTCGACATCGCGGGGATGGCAGAGCGCGCCGGCAGTGACCGGCTGCCTGATGCCGTGCCGCTGGTCTGTGCCCCTGGCGATGTTGCCATCGTCAATCGCCAGGCCATCCACGGGTCGTTCCCGAATACGAGCACCGAACCGCGAGTCACGCTCAATCTTGGGTTCCACCGTCGCGCATCAGTGCTCGGCGCGATGGGCAGCGGGATCCACGGTGTGGTCGGCGAACTCGACGAGGACCGGATCGCCAAGCGATCAGAGATGATCGGGTGGGCGATTGCTGCCCGACGCGAGCGCTACCCCGACGAGACCTCGTTCGACTATCGGCCGCTACACGATCGCGTCTTCGAGTGGAACGAGAGCGCACGAGCCGAGATCCGCGACTACAGCGTGCTCGACCTCAGCATCTGAGATCCCGCGCTCAGCTCAGGTCGCGACATCTGAGATCACGTCGCTCACTGACCGGTCAACTAACATGGTTAGTCATCACCTTGGAGGGATCTGTGCATCACGAGCTTCACACTGAGACAAAGATCGACGCGACGACGCCCTTGTCCGTGTCTCTCCCCCGGCGCCCGTCCCTCTCCGCGGGGATCAGCTGATGGGGCGCAAGCTCGGGCTGACGCTCGAACACGTCGTCGAGGCGGCAACGGAGATCGCTGACCGCGACGGCCTGAGCGCCATCAGTCTCGCATCGGTCGCGTCGAAGCTCGGCGTGCGATCCCCCTCTCTCTACAACCATGTCGATGGTCTCGCTGGGCTCCGGCGCCAGTTGGCCTTCCGCGCCGGCGGGCTCCTCGCAGCTGAGATGGCCGACAGCGTCGACGGGCTCACCGGGACCGCGGCGCTGAGGGCGCTGGCCGCGCAATATCGATCGTTCGCCCATCGCCACCCCGGCTTGTACGCGACGTTCCTGCCCGCGCCGACGCCGGATGACGACCCTGAACTGACCGCGGCGCTCCTCGAGCCCGTCGGTGTCGTCGGATCGGTCCTGACCGAGATGGACATCGACCCCTTGACCGTCGTGCCGCTGATCAGAGCGCTGCGCGCCGCGGTTCATGGGTTCGTCGATCTCGAGCTTGGTCGCAGCTTTGGTCTGCCCGACGACATCGATGAGTCGTTCACCACCACCATCGACCTCGTGATCGACGCAATCGCCTCGAAGTCGAACGCTTAGGTCAACTCGTCACTGCGCTCAAGATGAACGTCTCTTCGCAGACGTCGTCAGGGCAGGCAATGCGCTCGACCCGACTGGATCATTCCTTGCCCGTGCGAAACGGGTCGGTTTGATCGGCGCTGGGCGGGCCCTTCAGCTCCACTGTGTTGCCATCGGGATCCTTGATGTAGATCGCGGGCCCGATGCCTTCAGATCCGAAAAGCTCAACGGGAGGATCGATGTAGTCAACCCCGCTGGAAGCGAAATGATCGTGGAGGGCGGCGAGGTCGAACGGTTCGATCGCAAGGGCGAAGTGATCCATATTCCGGGCCTCGGCTCCCGGTGCTGACCCGCCCGACTGACCGAGGAAGCCAGCAACGTCGATGAGGTCGATGACCGAATGCCCGGCTCGCAACTGGCGAAGACCCAAGTCATGTACCTCGCGTGCAACGGTGCATCCGAGCTCGAGATAGAACGCCAACATCGACTCGGGCTGGTCAGTGCGCAGCACGACGTGATCGAGATGACGGATGGCGAACGGCGGAGGTGCGCTCATCGGTTGTTCCGTTCAGATCCAAGGTGCCCGGACTCGCCAGAGATCGACGCGAGGTTTCGTCGCGGTGCTGGCTGGTTGAGAAGCTCAGCGAGAGTGCGGAGGTCCCTCGCGGCCCGTCGGTTGAAAATCCACTCGATCAGTCCGGCCAACGGTCGCAGCGGCGGATCGAGCACGGCTTCAGCGTGGTACGTGAAGATGGAGCCGTCGCTCGTCGATTGTGTTCGCCGAGAGCCGTTGGCGGTCAGGTCCCCCGCGGTGGTGCGAAACGCGGTGTAGCGGTTCGGTTCGTGGGCGGTGATGATCGCCTCAGTTCGTGTCGTGCGGCCGAGCACCCGCATGACCTCGTGGGTGTGATCGCCCGCACGGGTAGCGCCTTGGGAGTCGGTCGACATTGCTCGCACCCCTGAGCGCCAATCGGGATCGTTGCGGTAGTCGCAGGCGAACGCGAACACGGTCTCCGCTGTGGCCGCGACGGTGATGTGTTGGTCGATGATGATCGTGTTCCTCATGCTGTCCTCACAGTGCACGTGTCGGTCAGGCGGGAAGCCGTGCGAAGTCGGAAGAGGCCATGAGAGCAAAGAGCACGGTGATCACAGCCGGACCCAGATACCGGAAGCGAGTGTCCTGTTGGGTTCGGGCCCAGTTGAGATACAAGCCGACGCCGACAACGGCGAGCATGACTTCGATGCTGAAGATCGCTCGGGGGTAATCCCAGAGTCCGAATCCGAACAGCGGGAGGCCGCCGACGTTGCCGGGCAGGATCGGCAAGTCGCGGTGATGGACCAGGAGATCGATGACCCAGTGCGACAGCGCGAGCGCGGACAAGATCCAGGCACTGCGGTCGGACTTCCACACCTTCCTGGCGACCACGAACACGAGCGCAGCAATGGCGAGCGCCCCGACGATCGAGTGGGAGTAGGCGGCGTCGATCTCGCTCTGTCCGTAGTCGCCGTGAGACGACCCCTCGACGCCAACCGCAGTCAGCGGCAAGAAGACAAGGTCGAGGGCTTGAGGCGCAAGGAACAGCGCCCAGATCGGAAGCGCCGGAGCGGCCGGCTTGGTGGCGACCCCGATCGCGAAGTGGCCTAAGAACATGACGCGCTCCCCTGAGCCGGTGTGTGCTGTTCAGGGTGACCGAGGCCGTCACTGGGATCGTCACTGGGACCGCGACGGGGATCGGGATCGACGGCGAGGGCCATCGCTTCTGCTCGAGTCTTCAGCGCCGCGTTCATCTCCTCGAAGTTCTGTTTCGTGTGAGTATCGAGCGACCTGCGAAGTGCCCGGACGAGCAGACCCTGCAGTTGTTCTGTGTGCACGAGCCTGGTCCCGCCATCGGGCAGGGCGTGCAACTCGAAGCGGTGGCGGCCATCGAAGAGTCCCGGCACGGCGAAGCGACCGAGCCACTCAAAGGTCTTGGCCGGCTCGACGGCAGTCACCGTGGGCGTGAAGGTCATGACCCTGCCGCCCGGAGACCGGAGCTTGTTGGTCAGCTGCTCGCCAACTCGAACCTTGCCGCTCGCCGAGACAATGAACGGGTTCCAATCGGCATATCGATCGAGATCTGTCAGCACCGTCCAGACCACTTCCGGCCTGGCGCCGATGTCGATATCCGTGTGCAGTTCGTGATGCATGGGCGACTCTTTCCATCGTAACTAATGATGTTAGTTACGATAACTAACATCATTAGTCAAGTCAACCCTCGGCGCCGGGGCACCGCTCTTGTCACCACATCATCGTCTCGTTCATCGTCTCGTTCATCGTCTCGATTGCCGTCGACGTCGTTCTCGCCGTCGTTGTCAGCTGACGTTGACCGGGTGCGGCTCGAACTCCACTCGACCGTGATCGATGTGGGGCAGCACGTGGCGCGCGAACAGGTCGCACTCCGCCGCGTGCGGATAGCCGGAGAGGACAAACGCCTCGATACCCGCCGCCGTCAGTTCGTTGATCTTCGCGAGCACCTGATCGGGATCGCCCACGATGGCAGCGCCGGCACCAGAGCGGGCGCGGCCGACACCAGTCCAGAGATGACGTTCCACGTAGCCCTCATCGTCGGCACTCTCACGCAGTGCGTTCTGGTTCGCGACGCCGGCCGAGACGGTGTCGAGCGACCGCTTGCGGATCTCTTCACCTGCGTCGGCATCCAACTTCGACAGCAGTCGACGTGCCGCCGCGCGGGCCTCATCCTCGGTCTCGCGAACGATGACGTGCGACCGCCAGCCGTACCGAAGTGACCGGCCCTTCGCAGCCGCTCGGGCATCCATGTCGGCCTTGACCTCGAGCACCTTGTCGGTGGTGTCGGGCCACATGAGGAAGACGTCCGCAGCTGCGGCCGCACACTCCCGAGCTGCCTCCGACAAGCCGCCGAAGTAGAAGAGTGGACTGCGGCCAGACACCGTGCGAGCGCGCGGTGGTTCGACCTGGAGATCGAGGAAGTCTCCGTGGAAGTCCAGTGATCTGCCATCGAGCAGCTCGCGGAGGGCGTACATGATCTCGGTCGAGCGGCGATAGCGCGGCTCGCTCTCGAGCTTCTCTCCCGGCACGTCCGACGAGATGATGTTGACCGTCAAGCGGCCGCCCATCATCTGATCGAGCGTCCCGAGCTGACGTGCGAGTTGCGGTACGACCATCTCGCCACAACGAATGGCGAGCAGCATGCGCAGACTTGTCTGCTGGGCCATCCCGGCGGCAAACACGGTGTTGTCGATGCCGAGTGCATACCCAGAAGGCAGCAGCACGTTGTCGAAGCCGTACCGATCCGCGGTGAGCACGATGTTGCGGCAGTGCTCGAACGTACTGGTCAGTTGGGCGTCAGGGACGCCGAGGAATTCGTAGTCGTCGTCACACAGTGCGCTGAACCACGCCATTTCGACCGCCATGGGGTCACTCCATCTCGTGTTGGTTGTTTGCTGGTTGGTTGTTTGCTGGTTGCTTGTTCGCTGAGCTGGCGCCCATGAATTCGCTGAGCTCGACCGGACGGCCGAGTTCGATGCTGCGGTGAGCGGCGGCGCCGACGGCGACGGCCCACAGACCGTCGTCGAGGGTGACCTCCGGGTGTCCGCCAGTGCGGATCGCCTCCGCGAATTGGACGTGTTCGATGTAGCTCGACCCGTGGTGCAAGCCTTCGTGGGCAATGCGCTGATCGCGAGCCGTCCGACGCTCGACATCGCCAAGCTGGTGTTCGCCTCGCCGGCCGATCTTCACGCTGCCCGACGGCATCTTCGATTCGATCTTGCCGAGGTCGCCGACGACCGACATCTCTTCCTGCTCCTCGGACGCTTCGGCGAACATGCAGAGGTC